>CAUVSV010000007.1:0-67153 GCA_963554735.1 Streptococcus oralis | reverse complement strand
TCTGTACCAGGTCCAGCTTGAACCATGAGCATGATACGACGAGGTTTTTCGATTGAGTTTACAAAGCTTTCCACGTCATAGCTTGGCACAAAGTTCTTTTCAGGATGGCAAGCAATTACGTCTTCTGTTTTTTCTTTACTACGGTTGTAAATGGCAACTGTATAACCACGAGATTCGATATTTAGGGCAAGGTTACGACCCATTACGGCCATACCAACGACACCAAAGTTAGCTTTTGTCATGTGACACTCCTCTTGTTTAATATGTTTTATTTTATCATTTTTACCTATGAAAGGAAAGAATTTTGTAACGGAGTCCTAGTAGTCCAAGTCATCAGCGTGACCAGAACCATTCCCTACAAAGTAACCCGTCTTACAGTTGAGGGTGAAGAGATAGGTTCCATCTGGTTTATAGAGGTTGTAATAACCATTTCCGTTTACGATATTGACACGTTCTAGGATATATTGATTTCCAGTGATATAGCCACGAGCACGTGATGTTGCTAGAACTTGTTCCAATACACCATCCGCAAAGGTCCAAGCAGGATTGTTGCTATCATCTACAGCTGATTGGTTGTAAGGTACACGACTAGCACTTCTTTGAAGATTAACCCCATCGCCAGACAAACCACCATTTGTATCTCTAGCTGGTGCCGCGGTGCTTGTTGAAGGGGTCGTACTGCTTGCATTGCTTTCTGTAGCTGAACTTGAGCTTGCTTGACTCGTGCTAGAGCTCGAACTTGAGCTGGAAGCACTGGTTTGTTGACTCTTACCAAGACTAATGGCCTTATCCAAGAGTTTGTCTAGTTCTGTGTTCCCTGTCTTGATTTCTGTAAATTTAGCGTCTGCTTTGGCTTTCGCATTGGTATCCAAGACTCCGTCAGTGATTGCTGGGCTTTCAAAGAGGGCATTAACATCTTGAATGGCCTTGATTTGAGTTGCTAGGCTATCATATCTTGACTTAGCTAGTGTATAATCACGGCTACCTTCTAACTTATCTAGCAAGGTTTTCAGTTGTCTCAATTTATCAAACTGGCTGTTTTTCAGAGCAGTCTTATTAGCATCTGTATAGAAAGTATCATAGAGATCATTGAAGTCTTTCAAAGCTGTTTGTGTCCCTTGATCATCCGAAGAGGCTGCTTGAGAAGACTGGATCTCTTGGTTTGAACGAGATACTTGGCGGTAGACATAATATGTTCCAGCAAGCACAAGAATTGCAGCTACTACAGAAGCAATGATGATGACAGCTTTCTTCTTAGAGCCTGTTTCAGGTTCTGTTTGAGCCGAACGTGATAGAGGTGTAAAGGTCTCCTCTTCTTGTTCCTCATTTATTTGCTTGGGCTCTGTTTCTGTTAAAACGAGAGGCTCTATTTCAGCATTTTCTTCATCTTGAAGTGGGGGAACAAACTGAGTAGTCTCATCATTTTCTATCTCTTCAATAGATTCCTCAGCAACCATGTCTGAATCGTCTACCTGATCAGAAGGTTCACTTGATTCACGAACTTCTTGGATCATTTCCTCTAGGTTTTGAGTAGAAGCTAGCTCTTCTTTTTTAAACTGACGAGTTTCAAACTTGTCGGCTTCGATTTCTTCACGGTGCTGTTTGATGTATTTGTCTAAGATACTGTCCTCAGGCAATACTCCTGCTTCGACCTCTTCATTCTTACGAATGACTTGACCAACAGTCAAGTCTTTTGCTTCATCAAAGTCGAATTGTGGTTCTTGATGTCCTTTTTTATGACGATCACGTCTTTTCTTACTCATGAGTTCACCTTTCTATTTTACCTCTTGGCGTTTGACACGCTGACCAAAGTATTGATACAAATCCACTTTTAAGGTCCCGTTATAGAGTTTTCGTTTTTTGTCAGCTGGACTTCCGTACTTGCTTTCAAAAGCTTCGTCACTCGTCAGGATAAACTTACTCCACGTTTTCAGTGGTGCAAAGACTTGTCCCATCTCAGCATAGAGCTTGGTAACTCCTGCATCATCAGACAAACGTTCCCCATATGGTGGATTGGAAATGATAACGCCATTAATCTTGTCAGTGCGCAAGTCCTGTACCCGCATTTGCTTAAAGGTGATATCACCTGCGACACCTGCTGCTTGAGCATTTGCTTTGGCAATTTCCACCATGCGAGCATCTATATCACAGCCCATAATATCCAGCTCGAATTCACGATCAATTTTCTTAGCCGCCTCTGTGCGAACTTCCTGTATTAACCGATCGCTGACCCAGTTCCATTCCTCAAAAGCAAAGGAACGGCGAAGGCCAGGAGCCATCTTTCTGGCAATCATAGCCGCCTCGATACAGAAAGTTCCTGAACCACAAGTCGGATCAATCAAGGGCTTGTCTGGATACCAGTTAGAGAGTTGTAAAATGGCCGCTGCCATATTTTCCTTGATCGGCGCTCCACCCTTTTCCGTACGATAACCACGTTTAAAAAGGCTAGAACCTGTCGTGTCAATCATGACAGTTGCCACATCTTTCAGGATAGATACCTCAATCTTAAACTCGGGACCAGTCTCCATCAAGGGAACTCCTTCTGGACGGGCATAGTGTTTTTGTAATTTCTTCACAACAGCCTTCTTAGAAATAGCCTGAACACTGGGTTCGTTGTGGAGTTTAGACTTCACACATTTTGCCTTTGATATCGGGAAACGTGCTCCTAGCGGGAGATAGTTTTCCCAATCTAGAGCAAAAACACCTTGAAAAAGCTCTTCAAAAGTCTTAGCCGGAAAACTTCCGACTACAATCTTGATGCGATCCGCTGCACGAAGCCAAAGATTGGTCTCGATGATTGCCTTCACATCTCCTTGGAAGCGGACACGCCCATTTTCAACCTGGCAATCATAACCAAGGTCTCGCACCTCACGTCCAACGATAGCCTCAAGACCCGCCGCAGCAGTTGCGATTAAATTAAATTGTTCTTTCATTTCTAGTCTTGCAAGACCTCTCTCTTGTTCACTTTAAAAAATGAGGTTGAGAAAGATTTCTCAGCCCCAACCTATATGCAATTTTCTATAAGCCATGTTTTGTTCCAGAAGTGACTAGGACCACTTCCTTCGATAATCATCTGTCTACCGCTAACAGCATAAATCTGCTAGCAGTCAGAGTACTACGTTCGTTTCCGTGCACTCCATGCCCCGACCAAAATTTGGGTTGCTAGCTTGAGGGGTTTACCGCGTTCCACTCTCTCTGTTTCCAGAAAGACTCCGTCACTGTGGCACTTTCAAGCCTATTCTGACCTATCCGAAGACTTAGCCATTTCGACTGCCGTAACGATTTCTCGTCCCTAGGCTTATGGATTCGCCTAGCACAAACACTACAGGCATCACAGCCTGTGCTAGCATGGACTTTCCTCATGAAAAGAGAACCTCTTCACGCGATTATCCAAAAATTGCACTCATTCCTTAGTCAATTATAAATCTTGGTTGTCTAAGATTTGCTTACCAAATACTTCTTTTTCGAGACGATTTAAGCGTTTCAAAATATCAAAGTTTGTCATTGAGGTAGAAGCTGTTACTTCAATAGAGTCTGGTTGAGTTGGCGCTACCTGTGGTTTATGAGATAATTCTTCCTTCAAATCAGCAATCTCTTGACGAAGGGATTTGACCAAAGCTGCGTAGGTTTCATAATCCTTAATCACATCGTCTAGGAATTCATCTACCTCTGCTTTGCTGTATCCACGTACTTCACGTCCAAATTCTTGTTCAAAAATATCTTTCGCTGAAAATATAATACTTGCCATGTCTCTCTCCATTCTGGGTTACTAGTATTATTATATAAAAAAAGACAAGTAAAAATCAAGGTCAAAGGCTTACTTTTCAGAAAAATTTTCTACTATTTCATTCAAGTCCTCAAATGTTAATCTTCTTGTAACATAGTCCGCTTGATTTTTCATCATTTGGTAAAAATATCGTAACTTGGTTTCGTTTTCTTCGTCGTAAAAAAGGTAGCAAGTATCTGTATTTTCCAGCAGAAATTTTTGATAATCGCGTAATTGTCCCTTGTGCTCATATTGTGGATAGGCATATTTGACAAAATCAACCTGCTTGAACTCACTCAATTTCGCTTGATTTGCTTCATTCCAGTTACTGCCATGGGTTTCAAAATCAAAAATGGTCGCCAGTTGAAATCCATAGTCTGCTTTTATGTCTTTTGCCACCTGAAGCGCCCAGTACTCAAAGCCCAAAGTCCCTGTAAAGATAAGCCAGGTCACCCCATCCTCTGCTAGACGTTCCAGGTCTCTCCGAATGGCTGTTTTGATAATATCAACGCGAATATCCTTGTCATTAAAGAGACCAAGGTCCATGGCTGAATAGCCTAAAATCAAGGCTGATGTCATTTTTAACCCTTTCTTTGTAAATTTATGATATAATAGAGTGATGTTATTGTACCAATAAGGAGAATTATGGTCAACTATCCACATAAAATTTCATCTCAAAAGAGACAGGCACCCCTGTCACAAACTAAAAATTTCGCAAATCGGGGAATGTCTTTTGAAAAGATGATCAATGCTACGAACGACTACTATTTGTCGCATGGGTTAGCTGTTATTCACAAGAAACCGACTCCCATCCAAATCGTACGTGTCGACTATCCCCAACGAAGTCGTGCCAAGATCGTTGAAGCCTACTTTAGACAAGCTTCAACTACTGACTATTCGGGGGTTTATGATGGATACTACATCGACTTTGAAGCAAAGGAAACCAGGCAAAAACATGCGATACCGATGAAGAATTTTCATCTCCATCAGATCCAGCATATGGAACAAGTCCTTGCCCAGCAAGGAATCTGCTTTGTACTCCTTCACTTTTCTTCTCAGCAAGAAACCTACTTATTGCCGGCTATTGACCTCATCCGTTTCTATCATCAAGATAAGGGACAGAAGTCAATGCCACTTGGATATATTCGAGAAAATGGATATAGGATTGAGCCTGGGGCCTTTCCTCAAATTCCCTACCTCGACATTATCAAAGAACATTTACTAGGTGGTAAAACAAGATGAACAAACAAACTTTTCTGCGAATAGCTAAGTATGTCAGCATCAGTCTCTTAACTGTATTTATCGCAGCTGTAATGCTTGGTGGAGGTCTCTTCCTCTACTATGTTAGCAAGGCTCCAGAACTCTCTGAAAGTAAACTAGTCGCTACAACGTCAAGTAAGATCTATGATAGCAATGACGAGCTTATCGCTGATCTTGGTTCGGAACGTCGGGTCAATGCCCAAGCAAACGAAATACCGACCGATTTGGTCAACGCTATTGTTTCGATTGAGGACCATCGCTTCTTTAATCACCGAGGAATTGACACGATCCGTATCCTAGGTGCTACCCTCCGAAACCTTCGTGGTGGTGGAGGTCTGCAAGGAGCTTCCACCTTGACACAGCAGTTGATCAAGTTAACCTATTTCTCTACGTCAACTTCTGATCAAACCCTTTCTCGTAAGGCTCAGGAAGCTTGGTTAGCCGTTCAGTTAGAACAAAAAGCGACTAAACAAGAGATCTTGACCTACTACATCAACAAGGTTTACATGTCAAACGGTAACTACGGAATGCAGACAGCTGCCCAAAGTTACTATGGCAAGGATCTCAAAGATTTAAGCATTCCTCAATTAGCTCTCCTTGCTGGTATGCCTCAGGCTCCAAACCAGTATGATCCATACTCGCATCCAGAAGCCGCTCAAGAACGTCGTAATCTCGTCCTCTCTGAGATGAAGGGGCAAGGTTACATTTCAGCTGAACAATATGAAAAAGCGATTAATACTCCGATTACAGATGGACTTCAAAGTCTAAAATCGGCTAATAGTTATCCTCCATACATGGACAACTATCTCAAAGAGGTAATCGATCAAGTCGAACAAGAAACAGGCTACAACCTCTTAACAACTGGTATGGACGTCTACACCAACGTTGATCCTAAAGTTCAACAACATCTCTGGGATATCTACAATACCGACGAGTATGTCAACTATCCCGATGATGAAATGCAAGTAGCTTCAACGATTGTGGATGTGACAAACGGGAAAGTTATTGCTCAGTTAGGTTCTCGTCACCAATCAAGCAATGTTTCCTTTGGAATCAACCAAGCTGTTGAAACCAACCGTGACTGGGGTTCTTCTATGAAGCCGATCACAGACTATGCTCCTGCCTTGGAGTATGACATCTACGACTCAACTGCTTCGATTGTACATGATGTTCCTTACAACTATCCTGGAACAGATACCCCTCTTTACAACTGGGATAGAAGTTATTTTGGAAATATCACCATCCAATATGCGCTCCAACAATCACGGAACGTTACTGCTGTAGAAACCTTGAACAAAGTCGGTTTGGATAGAGCTAAGACCTTCCTGAATGGAATCGGTATTGACTATCCGGATATGCACTATGCCAACGCGATTTCAAGTAACACGACTGAGTCAAACAAAAAGTACGGAGCAAGTAGTGAAAAAATGGCTGCTGCTTACGCTGCTTTTGCTAACGGTGGTATCTACCGCAAGCCGATGTATATCAACAAAATTGTTTTCAGTGATGGCAGTTCAAAAGAATACGCTGATCCTGGTACTCGTGCCATGAAAGAGACGACCGCCTATATGATGACAGAAATGATGAAGACTGTCTTGGCATACGGAACGGGTCGTGGTGCTTATCTCCCTTGGCTACCTCAAGCTGGTAAGACTGGTACATCAAACTATACAGATGATGAAATTGAAAATTACATTAAGAGATACGATTATGTCGCACCTGATGAAATGTTTGTAGGATATACCCGCAAATATTCAATGGCTGTTTGGACAGGTTATTCAAACCGCCTCACTCCAATCGTTGGTGATGGCTTCTATGTTGCAGCTAAGGTCTACCGTTCAATGATGACTTATCTGTCTGAGGATAACAACCCTGGCGACTGGACTATGCCAGAAGGCCTCTATCGAAGTGGTGAGTTCGTCTTTAAAAACGGTGCTCGTTCTGCATGGACTGCTCCTGCTCCGCAACAGGCCCCAACACCAGAAAGTTCGAGCTCGACATCAGAAAGTTCAACTTCACAGTCAAGCTCAACTACTCCAAGCACGAATAATAGTGCAAACAATAATACCAATAACCAGCAACCAAATACAACGCCTGGTCAACAAAACCAGAACCAAAATCAGAATCCTCAACCAGCACAACCATAAAATCTATTCAACCCTCTTTTGAACCTCACTCCAAAAGTTAAATTTTTCTACCTTTTGGGATGAGGTTTAAATCTAAACTTCTCTAATATAATAACAGAGTAAAATGTAGGCGAAAAAGTCATACCAAAATTGAATAAAACTTTTAAAAAAGGTAGGTAATGAATTTATATGTCTAGATTTGAAATCAAGAAAAAGCGATACAACAAAAAACTAATGGATAGAGTTTGAAAATTTACCTTTCACACGCTACTTATAATAGTTGCGAAAAAATACGGGACTCCTGAGAAGCCTTCTTATCTCCTCTTACAGCACAAATCCATTGCAAAAATCTAATAGCTTTTTAAGTAAAAAAATCAAATATAAATTATTTTTTATTCTATGTACATATTTAAAAGAAGGAGAAAATATCTTGAAAAATACGACAAATAAACAGGATGATTTTAAGTTTTCCACTTGGCCAGTTGGATTATTTATTGCTTTTATATTCTTTTTCCCGATTATAGTTAAGGCGGTTAGGTACTTCGTTTATTATGGTGCTACAATTCCTCCAGAGCCTTGGAAGTTAGCATTGAATGTTGTGGTTGAGAACTTTTCGTTTTATTCAACTGCACTGACTATTTCTTTCACAGTATTTGCGTTTGTTAATAATGAAGTGAATAGATACCGTGATGATAGAAAAGAACGTAAAAAAGAACGTGAAAAAGATAGAAAAGAACGTAAAAAAGAACGTGAAAAAGATAGAAAAGAAAAGGAAAAAGAATTAGAGCAATATAAAGATCATTATAGACCTAGTTTTGTGGTTGATGCTACTAAAGGTATAATCTTGATAATGCGAGAAGATACCTTATATATAGAGAATGTAAAGTATTATGATTCTAGTGATAATACGAAAAATTATATTAGTAAAGTATCTTTAAAGTCGGGAGATATTGTTTCTAAAAAAATACCACGTTCATTTTATATTACAGCTAAAACAATAATTGGTGAGGAAATTCTTTTTGGGTATCTCAATGGAGGCATAAAGATTTATAAATATTTAAAATCGAAGGGGAATGCATTACATCCTGGTATTGTAAATTATAGTGATATATCGTCTTCTAAAGATTGGGGAGACTACAACAATATTAGTGTGCCGAATGATTCAACGTTTTCTGAAATTTTCTTTTATAACACATACGACATTAGAGAAAATGTGTTTCTGAATACAAATAAAGTTAAAGATATTGTAGAATCAAAGGATTTCAATAAACTTTTACAATCCTTATTCATGTTCTTTTCATATGAAATTGAAGCAAATACAGTGGAACTTTCCAGTGTGTATGCAGTATTGCAAGATGTGTTAGATATTTTAAAATACAACACAGATTGTTTTGATGAAATTAAAAAATTTGATTTTAATATAGAATATATATTGAATAAAGAATCCTATATAGTCTCTAATTTACCAAGAGCAATTGGTTATTTTGATTCATTGGATGATATTAATACTTTTTTCATGATGGATTTTATTGATTGTATGCGGAGAAATCTAAGTGTATTAAGAGATGAAAAAAATATTGACGATTCTACTGAAAAATTTGTTCTAAGGGATATTATAGCGATATTGCTAGAGGTTTTTGATAACACAAATATACCTAGTTTAGGTAATATACTTTTAATTAATTTAAAGGCAGAAATCTTTAATAATATTCACTTTAAAAACTACTGATAAAATATTTTGGAGTAGTTGTGATAATTTTTTGTAATAAAATAGACAGGAAGAAAAATCATGATTCAGAATACGGGATTAAAATTTGTAATAAGAGTTTATTATTCAGAAGCGCATACCCATTTTATGCAAACTGGGTATATGGGACTCAATAGCAAGGGGGAACTACAGGATTATGCTGGCATAACTTGCTACAATAAAATTGTTGAGAAATTTAATTCATGGAAACTGGCTGAAGCCGCTGCAACTTCCTATATATATACTAATAAATTTAATAGTTCCCATGATATAAGGTATATTCCAATGCGGGAAGATGATGCTAGTTGGTTAGATGTGAATGAGGATATATTTAAAAAAATAAAATAGTAAAAATTTTAAGATATAATAAAATTTGTAAGTTATCTTGAGTCTTAAAAAGTTAAATAATGTATATGTGAACATTTATTGAATTTAAAAAATTATTTTCTGTAAAAAGACTATTAAAAAAATTACTCTGGGTGATTTTTTCATAACACTATTGCATTTATGTGCTTAACAAAAGCCTGAGAAGACATCTTCTCAGGCTTTTTCTGTACTATAAACCTCATTGGGAAAGATAGGAAACAGATTTCGTAATCTTGTTAAGAGGTTTTACTAAATACTAGTCTTTCTTTGTTTTTGCTACAAAGAGAGCAGATAGGGCTAGGCTAACACCTGCTAGGAAGAGGGCTGTGTCAGATTGACTCTCACCTGTTGCTGGCAAGCTTTGTTCAGCTGTTTCTCGCTTCGTCACTTCTTGTTTTAGTTCCGGTGCCGGTGCCTTACCTTCATCTGAAGCAAGTGAGCTAAGTTTAAACTCAGGTTTCTCTACCATTGGAGCAGCTTGGTCTCCTACTGTTGCTAGCGGGCCTGTGTATTCTGGCAATTCATGCACTAGAGCCATCACTGCATTGACACCACCCTTGAACTCAGGTTTCTCTACTGTTGGAGCTGCTTGGTCGCCTACTGTTGCTAATGCGCCTGTGTACTCTGGAAGCTCATGTACCAAGGCTTCAACTGCATTGACACCGCCCTTGAACTCAGGTTTCTCTACTGTTGGAGCTGCTTGGTCACCTACTGTTGCTAATGCGCCTGTGTACTCTGGAAGTTCATGTACTAGGGCTTCAACTGCATTGACACCACCTGTAAATTCAGGAAGCTCAAGAACGGGTGCTGGTTCTTCACCCTTGCTTGATTGAACCGGTTCTTCTGTTAATTCTTGATAGAAGCTTGCCAATTCATAAAACTCAGCCTTGCCACCTTCCCAGACTAATTTGACGTCTAGAAGAGAGCCACCATTTCGGATAGCGAAGGTTTGGAGACTAGATGTAATGGCACCGAGGTCTGTCCAACTGTCTTGACCATCCTTGAGTGTTCTAGCAAGAACACGTGCTTGCGCTCCTTCAGGAAGACTGGAAACAAGACGAAGGTGGTTAGCTTTGGTTGGTTCAGACAAGTGATACACCAATTCGCCCTTGTCTTTTTCAGACTTGTAGCTGGTCAAGACTTTGCCGTCTACAAGATTATTATAAAGGTTACCTTGGCTTTCTCCACCACTTCCTTCTACTGTTGGATCATTGATTGGTTTGACAAATTCACCATCGTTGATGACCAATTCTGTAAAGCCTACAAAACGGGCATCATAGTCTGCCGTATAGAGGACACGGAGATAGTTAGCTTTGACTGGTGTCGTCAATTCTCCTTCGATGTAGCGATTTCCTGGCATCTTAGAATCATGTGTCCAACCATCTGTCAATGAATCATCGTGTTGGCTATTGGCCACACCATCTCCTACTGTCACGACATCTGTCCAAGTTTTACCGTCTTGGCTGACTTGGATCTTACCATCACGAAGGTAGTTTTGTGTTCCGTCTTGGATGTAGGCTCTGATCTTCTTGATGGTACGTTCGCTACCAAGTTTCAAGGTTACGTGGCCGTCTTTATGGGCGTAGTCTGAAAACTCAACGAAGTTGTTATAAACACCATCAAATAGTTGATCTAGGTTGTTCAGTTTACGAACATCATTGCTTCCGTATGTTGGATGAATGCCCATTGTTGTAGATTCTAGTTTGGTTGGTTGCACTTCTTTGGTTGTCACAAGGAGAGAAGTGGCTGTCACAGCTTGTTCCTGATCTGTTTTATTGACCAGACGAACATAACGTACCAAGTGGCTCACTACAGATCTGTCTGTCAACTGGCTAGCTGGCGTCCATTCTTGCGCATTTGCAGAGTACTCTAGAGTAAGAGCAGGGTTGGCCTGACCTTTGAGCTGGATGCTCTTGACCTGATGGATACGGTCAAGTTTCATACCTAGATAGCTATTTGCAGGAAGTTTAGTTCCAGCTGGAATTTGAAGTTCATAATGTCCCAAGCTATCCACTACCGGCGTTTCCTTCAAGGCATCGACGTTGGTGTCCGTTAACTCACTGTTTCCAGAGCGTGTCTCAACAGAGAAGTCTTGGATACGCCACCAGAGGTCGAGTGCCTTAGTATTGCGGACTCGGATGTAGCGAGCATTTATAGCTCTGGTCACTTCCTTGGTTTGTTCTCCTGATAGGCGATCCAACTCTTGCCATGCAGTTCCATCTGTAGAGTACTCAAGTACACCTGCGGCAAGCTTATCACCCGTTCCTTGGCGAAGGCGAACTTTAGTAACTGACTTGACTTCACCGAGGTCCAGTTGTGCCCAAGCATCTACTGGAGTGGTATTGCTACCGTCAGCGTTTGCCATCATGGCTTCTGTATTGTCCTTGCCATCAGTGATTTGACGAGCTGAGGTATTTAGTTTGTAAACTAAGTTTGAGCTTAGACTAACTGTCGTTGCTTGTTGGCTACGAGCTTTTTCAACTGGACGGTTGACTGCAATTTCCTGAACTGCAAACCAAGTATTCTCGCGGTCTGCTGTCGCAATCATGCGAACTGCCTTGGCCTTGATAGTGAGATTTTCAAACTTAAGTAGGGATTCATTTCCGACATAGCTTGGCTCTTTCAAGGTTACCCAGTTGTCATTTTCATCTTGATACTGCACTTCTGCTTTACTAAAGGTATCATTTGGATTAGCCTGCGTTCCCATAGCAAAGGTCAAGGTTTGAATCGCTACTGGTTTGTTGAACTTCATACCAATATAATCACCTGTCTTGATGCTATTTGGTGATTTAATAATCGCATGAGTTGCCAAATCGCCATCCGTCACTTCTGCCAAGCCACCCTCTACACCTGTTCGATTGGTGATAAAGGTACTGATGATTCGGTCTGGATGCAAGACTTTTTGAACTTCAGACGCTAGAACTTCTTTCAAGGATAGGATAAATGGACGAATATGTTGAACACCCAATTCAGCCTTTTCCATATGGTCTACATACTGGAAGGTGTGAGTTTGAGACTGTTCGTACAATTTCAAACCTTTATAGTAGCTATCCCAAAGTTTGGCTGCATCGTTTGTAGCCATGGCTTCAGTTCCTGTAAGGAAGGCATCGAGAGCATTCATTTGATCGATTGCATTATCCAACCAATAGTGGATTTGGGCAACCATTTTTTTATCGCCTGATGCTTTATAGAGTTCGGCTGCTTCTTTAATCTTGGCAAATTCTGCACGCAAGGCTGCACGTTCGGCAGTCACATCCTGACCTGCTTTGAGCTTGGTCATGAAGTCTGTTAATTTTGGAGCTAAGTCTACCGATTCTTCTAGTTTGACGACACGATTATCCATGTTTTGGTTGATCATGTGCTTACCAAGTTCACGGAAGGCTGCCGATACCTTGCTATCTTCAAAATGACCATTTTCTACAAAGTTGAAGGCAATGTCATTGATTTTCTTAGCTTCTTCTTCTGATTTCCACTGTTTCCATGAGTATTGAGCTCCTGAAAAGAGGGCAATCTTAGATGGTTCAGACTGTTGCATTGGGTTCAACATGATACCAGATAGCAAGCTTGGATCCACATTTGGATGAAGGAATTTCTCACCACCACCTAGAATCAAGTGTTGTTTAGAGTTGTCTGTTACCGGCCAGTTAATCCAAAGTGAAACTGGGCGATAGGTCTTGCCACCTGCGGATAGATTGTTCTTGAGAGTGGAAAGGAAGCTTTCAGAGACTTCACCCCAAATCTTACCACCCGTCAAGGTCATGGATGTTGAACTTGGGAGATTTTCATTGAGGGATTTCAACTCATCTTCACGTCCATTACCCCAATACTGGCCAGGAACAAAGATCATTTCTTTACGAAGACCGCTGTAAGTTCCCTGCATTTCAGTCAACCACTTGGTCATATCTTGCATCAAGCGGTTGTAGCTATTGTAGCCTCCGACTGGGCTTGGAGCATCATCTGCAAGGATACCAAATTCGCGGACACCCACTTTCATCAACTGGGTAAATTTAGCCTTGATGGTTGCCAAATCTTCTTGGTAATGCGCTTCATTGCCAAAGCGGATACGGTTGTTCATGAATGGATGGATAGTCCAGACATAGCGTGTTTTACTTTGATTTCCGACACGAGCAAGTTCACGGATTTCAGCTAGTTTTTCTTCTGGATAGAGTTCACGCCATTTCTTGTTGTGGTATGGATCGTCTTTTGGTGCAAAGAAGTATTGGTTCAATTTCAAATCGCCACCAAAACGCATGAGTTCTGCACGATCTGCATTCGACCATGGGTTTCCATAGTAACCTTCGATGAAACCACGGTTCTTGAGCTCTGCGTAATCTTCTACTGTCACATTGCGAAGGACTGGCACTTGGCTTTCCTTGAGCATGTGTTTCAAGGTTGTCAAACCATAGAAGACTGCATCTGTGTCTTTTCCGACGATGGAAATCGAGTTATCCTTGATGCTCAAGACATAGGCGTCAATCTTGTCAAAGAGACTTGCTGAAACGTTGGACAAGTTTTGCTCTGCTTGTGAACCTTGTCCATGCACTCCAAGATAGATATTAGTTGCGCCAGCGATTGCCGCCTTACCAGTTGTATAAGATACTTGATTGTCCTGCAAAACACTCTTCAAGCGATTGCGAGTATAGATATCGAGTTGATCGCCCATGACCAGATTGACTTGCTTACGAAGGGCTGTGACTCCTTCTCCATAAGTCACTTTTTGTGGCGTTGGGAAGACCTTGTACTCTTTCTTGAGATAGTCTGCGCTCTTGCTGGCAGCTGCAATGCTGTCTTCGCTAGCTGGTTTACTTGCAGTAAATTGATCTGCCAATTCAACTGTTCCATCACCTGTTTGCTCTACTTTTGGTTTTTCTGGTGTAGTTGGTTTTTCTGGTTGACTTGGTGCAGGCGTTTCTTGCTCTTCTTTGACAGGTTTTAATAGATGAACTTCAGCTGCACTTGCAAAACCACCAACGCCTTCCAATACTTTCAACTCAATCTTATTGGTATCTACCGCCGCAAAGTTGACTGTTTTTTCTTGGGCGTTGTTGTCCCAGCTTCCTTCTGAAACCTTGACCATTTGGCCATCTTTTTGTGCGTAGATTTCGTAGCGCGTCACGACACCATTTCCACCACCTGGACGTGGGAGATAGGTCAAGCCATTGACTTTTTCTGCTTCTTTCAAGGTCATAGTAAGAGTGTATGGCGCAGTGTCACCAGTCCACTTAGTATGCCAGAAGGTATTTGGATCATTGTCAAAGGCCTTTTCAACAGCGCCTTCAGTCGCATTTCCTGGAAGCTGCTGACTGCTTGCGGTTGCTGTAATCTTATTATTTGAAATCAAACGAGGATTTACAAATGGTTTGTCTGACAACTCTGCGCTATGCAAGATTCCTTTGAAACCACCGATGCTTTCAAGCGGTAGAACCAAGCTATTGTGGGCAAAGCGAGGGTGGGCTGGATTTGCTATACGCTCAATCTTTTCACCATCCACATAGACTTCTGTAGATTGTGGTTTGGTCACGATAGAGATTTGATAACGTTTGTTCTTTTCAAGTTTTTTATTGAATTGGATATGGAACTGTTCAAACTGGTAAGCAAGATAGCCGTCTTTATCAGCTAGATAGATACGGTTATCCCCACTTGCTGAGAAGGTTTGTTCTCCGTCTCCAGTGACAGTTACATCAAACTTCAAGACGTGACTTGGACCAACATCACCAGCCAAGCCTTCGATACTGCTATCTTTCTCAAAAGCCAATCCCTGTTCGCTTGCCTTCACTTTCTTACTTGCATAGTTCTTGACTGTTTCAGAATTGATGGTAAACAAGTCGCTTTGATCAATCTCTTTATCAGGATTTGACTGTGGCGCATAAGGACTCGTTGGTAGGGTGCGTTCTGCAAAGGTCGCAGCTGCACGGTCAGATCCCCAAGTGCGTTCTGCAGTGGTTTGCATGCTCTTGAAGAAGCGTTTAAAGATATCATAAGAGGTCAAACCGGTCTCATGAAGGTCGATATTATCATTCCAAACTGCGTGACCACCACCAAGGATACTTGGATGAGAAGCTGGTAGAAGTGGACCTCCACCTGTTCTAAAATCATTTGGTGTCCAGCTATTGTACTGACGTTCGTAGTTAGCATAGTCCCCGTAGGCTGCTTGACTATTGCTTCCACTTGGCACACTATAGGTCGGTACATCTGTGATGTTGATAATCTTAGCTCCCTGAGCAATGGCTTCATTTGGTCGTTGCCATCCGATACTCCAGATATCAACCTCTACTCCGTTCCAATCAACAGGTGTGTTCCCACGTTTCGCACTGAGAGACCCCCAGATACGAGGGGTGTAACCTTTTCCTTTAATGTATTTGATAAGGTCATTGACATAGCGGCGATAACTTTCTCTGCTGCCATAGTATTCATCCGTTCCGATATGAACCGTGGACACGCCATGAAGTGGTGCATCTGGACCATCGAGGAGTTTATCATAAACTGATTTGACAAATTTAAGAGTTTCTTCGTACTTGTTATCCAAGTCTAGCATGGCTACGCGCTCGACATTGTGCTTGCCTGCATAATCACTCAAACTACCTTGATACATAAGGTCTGGACGAACTTTGACAAATGATAGAGCGTGACCTGGTGTGTCAATTTCTGGCACTAGGTTGATATGAAGAGCCTTGGCCAATTTAATCAGATTTTGCATTTCTTCCTTGGTATAATGCTCATCTGATGTCAATTTTTGACCATTCTTACCAACAATATCTGTCTCCACACGGAAACCAGTCTTAGCATGTTCAAGGATATACTTGAGTTGTTCTTCTGGACTTAAATTCTTACCTGCCAAGTGTTCCTTTAGGAAGATATAGTTATCGTTGAGGTGCAACTGCAAGTCGTTCATCTTGTAGTAAGCCATGTTGAGCATGATGTCCACAAGGGTGTCGTAAGGGATAAATTTACGACCTGTATCCAACATAAAGCCACGGTGGCTGAAACTTGGGAAATCACGAATTTCGCCATTTTGTAGGTCTGTTTCTCCCATTTGAAGAAGAGTCCGAGTGGCGTAGAAGGCTCCTGTGTTTGTGGCAGCTTCGATGGTAATCACATCATTTTGGATAGTGATGCCATACCCTTCTTTACCATAACCCTTGTTTTCAACTTTTTTAAATTCGATTCGTTTTTGAGCTTGCTTGTCACCTGTTGCTAGTTCCAATCCACGGCTGGCAAGGTCTGACTGATAGAAGGTTGCAGCCTGATCAAAGCCAGAATCACCCGTCGCAAGGACTGTATCTGAAGTGATAGAAGATTGGCCTTCTTTCCCATACCATTGTTGAACAGCTGGTGCTACTTTTGGTTTCACACCCACACCTTCGTCCTGATGTAGGCCCTTGATGACTACTTCAAATTCCTTAGTGAAAGTATGACTGTCTCTGATTTGTTGGACCATGACCTTGACGCGTTGATCTGTCAGAGGTTTATGGATGTGATTTTGAAGGTCAATTACACCTTGTTTATTGCTTCCGATGAGACTGACTTTTCCTGGTAAAGTTGGTAAGACAAGAGACTGTCCGTCTTCTGCTACAGTGAGTTCGGTTACTTGGCGGATATCCGTTACCTTACTATGGTCCGGAACGTTTGAATAAGCTCGAATTTCTTGGATACCAACGTTTCTCCAACCCATTGTGCCCGCTTGATAGTCGTTAATTTCTAACTTAAGATATTTAGCTTTGATACTTTCTGCTAGATCTACTTTCTCATCTAAAACAGGTTCTCCAGTCTTGGTATGAGCGAGTTTCCATTGTTTTTCTCCGTTAGCGCCCACGTCTTCTTGACCTGCGTAATAGAGACTCCAAGATTTGATATTTGGATCATTTTGCCCATTACGAAGACGACGATCCCAGTCTATTTCTACATGCTTGATGAGGGTAGTTTTTGGAAGAGTTAATTCAAAAGTTGGTTTTACTGCATCTCTATCTGTAGCCCAACGGGTATTGTCATCTCCATCGATAGCCTTATCTGCAGTAAAGTTGGTCCCAGTCTCATGGTTGCTCGCCTGAGCAGTAGCACCTTCGAGATGGTTGACATCTTCTCTATCTTCAATTTGCTTTTCAGCTGGTTTTGCTGCTGGTGTAGTGGTTTCCGCAGGTCGATTTTCTTCCTTTGGTGTTTCAACCGGTTTCGGCGTTTCTGCTGGCTTGGGACTTGCAGGACCTGTCTCTGGTTTTGCCTCTTCACTTGCTGCAGGATTGGTTCCCTCATCTGTCGCTGGAGTTTCTTCATGACTTGCTTCTGTTGCAGCTTCTGCATCTGCCTTTTCAAGCGCAGCGGCTAAATCATCTGGTAACTTATCCAAGGCTTGAACGTGAGTGATACTTCCCTCTGTCTCTGAAGGTGTTGCTGTTTCTGCCGCCTGAACCATATTGGCGCCAAAGATACTAGCACCAATCATAACGGAGGCTGCACCGATTGCAAATTTTCTTATACTATAGTGACAGCGTTTCTCAAAAAAATGTCTATCCATCTTTCTCCTATTCCTTTCATCCGCATACATGAGTAAGCGGTATCATTTCTCCTTTGAAAAAGGAGAGAACCAAGAGGTCCTCTCCGGCTGTTTGTTCCTATTTGATTCGAGATCTTTTGGACTTCTAAAACCAAATCTGTTTAGTCTTCTTTTCGTTTTGTCGTAAGAACAGCAGCAGATAAAGCGATACTCACACTTGCTAAGAAGAGGGCTACTTCTGATCTGTGCTCCCCTGTAGCAGGTAGTTTTTCTTCATCTTTAGCTCCCGGAGTTTTGGTATCAGCTACTGGACTTGGAGTGAGCGGGTACTCAGGTTTTTCAACAGTTGGAGCTGCTTGATCTCCAGCTGTAGCCAATACACCTGTGTAGGCTGGCTTTTCATTCACCAAGGCCTCAACTGCATTGACTCCACCTCTATACTCTGGAACTTCATTTGCAGCTGCTAGAACTGCATTGACTCCACCCTTGAACTCAGCTAGGTCATGAACAGCTGCTTCTGCCGCATTGACTCCGCCCTTGAACTCAGGGACTTCATGTACAGCTGCTTCAACCGCATTAACGCCGCCCTTGAACTCAGGTACATCAAGAACTGGTGGTTGCTCTTCACCCTTGCTACTTGTTGGAGCGTCTGGTTTCGTAGCAGAATCTTTTAATTGGTTGAGATAGTCTGCGAAGTAGGCAACCATTCTTTCCGTCAAGAGATGGTTATCCGTCGCATATTTCATGCTCGCCTGAACTCCAGCTACTTCCTCTTGATTGTCTTTGTCTGTTAATTTCTGCGCCTTAGCCAAAGCTGCTTCATAGCCAGACATGTCAAGTGGTGTTTCTGCTACCTGTGGACGGGTAAAGATGAGTTCCGCTGCAGATTGGTATTTATCGCCACCATCTCCGTAAGTCTTGGTACCTGTAAGGACAATTTTCTTAGCCTTGATTGTCTTGCCAAAGTCAATGTCTTTTGGTTTGTTGTTATTTGGCCAATCTGTCACTGTGAAGGTATGTTCTTTACCAGACTCATCTGTGACAACCAGTTTCACATCTCGCAAGTTTCCATTTGAATCAGATGCACGTGGAACATAACGAAGTCCAGTGATTTCAGTTGGTTCTTTCAAGACCATGGTTGCAGGCTTGCCTACATCTCCACCATTCCAAGATGTATGCCATAGACTAGACACATTTCCATCAAAGGCATTCTCTAGACCTTCACCTGGTTGAGCTGGCGCATCCAAACTTTCAAAGTCTTCTGCTACCAAAGCTGTCTTCTTCTGAACCAAAGCATTCTTCAAGGCTTCAATCTTAGCAATCTCTGCACGCGCTTCTTCTACGCTAATGTCATCATCTGCCTGACTGAGGTTAAAGACCGCCTCCTTCAAAGCATCCATAGACTCTTTCGTGTAGTTAGTCATGGCAACCGTTGGCAAGTAGTTCTTCAGAGCATTTTCTGTCAACATCTTACCTGTTAGGGTAATTTCCTCGATGTGAAGATTATCCATCATGAAGTCGTTATAACCACGGAAGTTGGCATTTCCACCAGAATCACCACGAGTATTGCTTGCGTTTCCAGTTGAGTAGATACCTACCCAAGTATCGCCTGTTTCTGCACCTGTCACGAGGAAGGTTACTTTCTTGGCTTTCTTAGAATCCGTCCAAGTATTTGGCAATTCATGCATTTCCAAGTTGCTTGCTTGAGTACCACGACGACCTGACTGGAATTCTCCCTTACCGACTACAAAGGCATAGGTATTATCTGATCCTGCTTCGTATTCAAAGGTTACACGATAAGTCTTACCAGCTTCAAAACGGAAGTTTTGTGGAATAGTTTGGTAAACCAAGTTACGACGGCTCACTAGTCCATTGGTCTTCAATGACCAATTTCCTTCGATGACATCATCAACTTTCTTACCGTTCCAACCACGCTGTGTATATGGATCGTGTTTTTCAGACAAGTGAGTGCGGTTGTCTTCGACACCTTCGACACCACCTACTACAAATGGGAAGATACCTTGAGCAACATTTTCAAAGTCTTGTTTGAAGGTTCCTTGACCAGTATCATGCTTGTCTCCGTACATGCTTGAATTGTTTTCGAAGGTACGAATTTCATCAAAGTATGTTGCTTCATCACCAGCTTCACGACTCAATGTCAGAGTGACATTTGATACATCTGAACCTGTTGTAAAGAACGCATACATATTTTGGAAGTAACTTGTATCATCAACTGTAGCATTTTCACGACGATTGTTATGAGCATATGCTTTGATATAGTTGAGAGCGAGTGACTTATTAGTATAAGTAGTCACTTCTTTCTCGCCAGTATTCACTGTGATACTTGCCTTAGCATTACTACGGTTATCGACACCAACATAAACCGCATACTTGGTATTTGGTTTCAAGCCAGTCAGTTTCTGAGTAAGGCTGACCTTGCTCTTATTGCCTTGGATACGAAGCATTTCATTTGCGCCTTGTGATTTGACAATTTCTGCCTTAGAAGCATCACCAGAAATGGTCCAGTGTTTCAAAGTTCCACTGTTAAATCCTTGGTCGTAGATGTGCATGCCTTCGCTCCATGACATTTCAGGATTGGTTTGTTTTGAACGGTAAAGAACGTATGGTTGATTTGCTAGAAGGTCTAGGGTAATCTTGCCATCTTTTACAGTTAGTTCTTGCTCTTCTGTCTTACCTTGGTCAGTTAGCTTGTAAAGGTAAACCTTGCTATTTGCCCAATCGCTCGGAAGTGTCCAAGTTGTTGCACCGGCCTGCGTATTGAAGTAGTACATTTTTTCCTTATCAGTAGGAAGTTTCTTACCATTTGCATCCCAGTTCCAAGGAGTCAAGTAAGCTGAACCATCTTGGATGACACGTCCATTGAGCGTTACTGTACGTTCGCGGTATTGCGGGCTATTGACATCATTTGACTTACGAGTCACAACTACTTTGTTACCTGCAGCATCGACTAGCTCAACCTTCATTTCTGGAGTCCATTTATAGGTGCTGCCGTTATCAGACATGGTAACTGGTGTACCATTTTCCCATTTACTTACAGTGAAGTGTTGGAAGTACTTAGTCATGACATCATGGGCAAATAAGTTGGTTACATAGCCATTGTAGTCGCTTCTTCCTTGCCAGCCTTCAAAGTCTTTCATGCTGTAGCCACCTAGAAGTGGGTAGTTGGCTGCACCACCGTAACTTCTGTAGTCCCCAACCCAAGAATCTTTTTGGTGGTTGCGGATAAAGCGGGTGATAGCACTGTTGATACCTTTATTAGTGTAGCCACCATAGGTCAAGTCAGCTGCCCAGTGTTGGAAGGTAGAGTCGTATTCACCACCATGGCCCCACTCAATCGCAAAACGCCAGCCTTGTTTGTTGATCTCTTTAGCAAGAACGTGGGTAGCCCAGGCACCGTTATCACCTGATTGGCCATTGCCCCATACGTCCACATAGATAAAGTCGAGACCTTCACCAAGTTTTTTCTTTAAGTCTTCCCAGCGAGCCAAGCGTCCATGCGCCAAGTCATAAGCAGCATCGATGTTGATACCTTGGTCTAACCAGTTCCAACCATAGCTGTAGCTTCCATCTGGATTCTTACGAAGAATATTTTCATTAAAGTATTTAGACTCAGGATAAGTCTCAGAAGCGTTCACGTGGATACCTAGATGAGCTCCATATTTCTTCGCTTTTTCAATCAAGGTCTTGAAGTCTTCGACACCACCAATACGTTTACCAATATCAGCATAGTTCAAGTGTCCAGAGTCATGACCTTCACTACCATATCCTTTAAGGAGAACACCTTGCCCAAGACCATCTGTGTGGAGATTGATTTTCTTGATACCATCCAAGGTCATAAGGAATGGGTTTTGTGCTTGAGAACCAAAGTTCATCGCGATACGGTAAGCAGTGATATCCTTGACTTTTTCCCAACCTTGAGGGTTGTTCATGATGCTACGATAAGCAATGGCACCATCTTGCCAGTCGACTTTGTTGTCAGCATTGGCATCTTCAGTGATAACAACCTTGGCACTTGGAAGTTCCTTCGTGTATTCTGGGAAAACAATGCCCTTATAAGCTTTTTCCCATTGCCATTCAGAACTTTGGATTCCCACATAGTTTGTATTTCCAACAGTTTGTTTGAATGCTGTCAAACGAGTCCAGTCATTCGAACCACCACCGTAGCTGTTTTGAGAGTTACTCCAAACACCTGCAGCAAGCTTATCTGTAGAAACAAATCCATACATGTAGCCCTTAGCCAGATCCTTCATTGGATTGGTTACATCGATATGTTCATCTCCACTGATATGAGTGTTGTTTGACATGGTTGCCCCGTCAAACTTAGCTCCAGTTTGGTCGCTTGAAACTGACACAAGTGAGTTTCCTAAGAAATTGATAGAGGAGAGAAGTTTTCTTTCATCATCAATCTTCTGACCTGGAGTAACTTGATTGTGGTTGACAATTTTGGTCACATCAAAATGCAACTGATTGTCCACAACTTGCAAGCGTACTGTCATATCTGCATTGATGAAATTCTTCTCGTCACGAAGTTTCATCAAGTACTCTGCAGTAGTATCATTGATCTTCTTATAAGTGACTTCAGGTGTAATTTCGCGATTGTTTACCAAGATTTTCTTAAGTTGTTGAACTTGTCCTGGCAAAGTATGCCCATTCAAAGTATATTCTTTCACGCGTGGAAAGGCTTGGTCAATCACTGCCTTGAGGACTTTAGACTGGATCGTATCATAAGTCACCTTGCTATCATCAACAGCCGGACCTGTTTCTTTCTGGGCAGGAGTATCATCCGCTTTTACACCTTCTTGATTGTCTGTTTTAACGCTGACAACCGTACGGTCATTGACATAAGTTCCAGCTTTTAGAAGGATCTTCTTCTCATTTTTAAGATTTTCATTAACAGCAGCTGGCAAAGTAACCGTATCAAAAAGTTTTACATCATTATTTGTTGCATTTAGCTGACCATCTGATTTTAGGCTAATAGTCAGATGATTCACTGAGCCGTTTACTGGTGCTGCCACACGGTTGCCTTTATACCATGTGCTATTACCTGGAGTTTTGTATTCCCAGAACCAGCCACCTTGGTCATATCCAACAAAAACATTGTTCTTGGTATCTTTAAATTTCAAGAAGATACCAAAGCGTGATTTGCCCTTTTCAGAATCATCTTTGAAGGTTAAATCAACTGTCGCATTTCCATTAGCGTCAACTGTCAATCCTTGTTTTTCAAACAAGGCTGGTTTGCCATCATTGTCATTTTGGGCCGTTGAAGACAATTGATTGTAGCGAACACCCTTTTCTTCACGAATAGTGATGGTTCCTTGTTGCTCTTTATTCGCTACTGTTTGCCATTCAGGAGTTACTGTCTTAGGTGTTTCAGGTTTGGCAGCTGCAGGTTTATCCTCTTTTGGTTTTTCTTCAGCCGGTTTTTCTTTCTCTTCCAAGTCGGCTGGTTTCACACTTGAAATTCCCTGTATGTGGTCTTGGATCCATTTTAGTTGAGCTGGTGAGAAGAGAATGCCGCCGCTCCGTTTTCCAACTACACCATTTTGGTGAACACCGACTAGTTTGCCTTCTGTATCAAAGATACCGCCACCACTAGCGCCCGGTTTTCCTCCTTGGTAACCAATCCCTTGGACACCTTCTCCGTATGGTTCCGCAAAATCAACTGCAGTATTGACAATCGGATTCAATTTCCCTTCTGGATAACCAAAGACATGGAGTTTATCTCCGATTTTCTTAACTACTGGCTTTTTGGTTACTTCAACAGGCGTATTTTCGAGAACTGTACGCAATCTCACAAGAGCCAAATCATTTTTGAAGCCCTTCAGGTAGCCTTCACGATCCCAATGAATAATATCTTTCTTGCTAAACTTGACATCTGGCAATCCTGGATATGAGATGCTATAGATATCTCCATCCCCTTGGTCATTATCCACAACCTTACGGATATTGCCGTCTTGGCTGTCCTTGATAAAGTTATGAGAAACCGTCAAGACAAGGTCTTTAGCAACGACAATACCGCTACCTTCTCCTGATGGCGTCTTAATCTTAACAGTCGCGCCGTAGTTTAATTCCCCATTGGTAGTCTTAGCCACATCTTCTGGGACGAGCTTCCCAGTATCTTGGGCCAACTGATCCTTGTCAACTTCGCGCCCATTGTCTTCGGCTTTCTCCAACTTATCTTCTAATTCTTTTGGCAGATTGCTTGGCTTTTCAGACTTTTCTTTTTCTTGAGCCAACAACTCTTCTTCTGTTTGTGGGCCTTCAGTAGTCTCAGCTGAACCAGGATTCTGAGCGGCAGCTTCCTTGTCAAAATCGTGCCCCTCATCACTAGCCTTCTTATCCAAATCAGCTAGTTCACTCGGCAAATTATCTGTTGAACCAACTCTTGCTTGATCAGCTAATACTGGGCTAGCTGCGAAGAAAGTCGCTCCAATCATCACCGAAGCTACTCCAAGCGTAAACTTACGAATACTGAACTTACAGCGTTTTTCAAAAAATCGTTTATCCATGAACTCCTAAATCCTTTCATTTTCCAGTAAGCGTTTACATTTCTTTTTTAAAAAATACTCCTTTCTCTGAAAGTGCTCTGCTTAACTGTTATAAATTAAAAATAATTGTACTTTTAATATAACAAATAAAAAGGCAGAAAGCAATAGGAAATAGGTAAAATTCACTAAAATTTTCTCTTTTCTGGAAAGTACTAACTCTAAGAATTTAAATAATCGCTTTACAGTTATAAAAAAGTTCTATCTCAAAGAATCTAATAAACAGCTTCATTTCAAAAACAAATTATTATCAGATAGAAACCATCAAAACAAGGGCTGAAAATCGGATTTTTTATCATTTTTTGCTATGATTAGTTAGATAGAAGAAAAGTGAAGGAGAAGACAATGAAATTAATTACAGGTGCAAATGGTCAACTCGTACCGAACTACCTTATTTACTAGATGAACGAAATGTGGACTAGGTTGCAGTCGATGTGGCCGAAATGGATATCACGAATGCTGAAATGGTTGAGGAAGTCTTTGCCAAGGTTAATCCAACTCTGGTCTATCATTGTGCAGCCCACACTGCTGTTGATGTGGCAGAAGATGAGGGGAAAGAACTGGATTTTGCCATCAACATAACTGGAACTGAAAATGTAGCCAAGGCCTCTGAGAAATACGGAACTACTCTGGTCTATATCGCAACAGACTATGTCTTTGATGGAAAGAAACCTATCGGACAAGAGTGGGAAGTCGATGACCTACCTGATCCGCAAACAGAGTACGGACGTACTAAGCAAATGGGAGAAGAACTTGTTGAAAACCTTACGTCACAGCATTACATCATTCGTACTGCCTGGGTCTTTGGAAAGAACTTTGTTTTTACCATGCAAAGTCTATCCCAAACCCATAAAACGCTCACAGTGGTCAACGACCAACACGGCCGCCCAACCTGGACACGAACCTTGGTCGAATTCATGACCTACTTGACTGATAATCAAAAAGAGTATGGCTACTACCACTTATCAAATGACGCAGCTGAAGATACCACTTGCTGTGACTTGGCTGTCGAGATTCTTAAAGACAGTGATGTTGAAGTAATCCCTGTAAATCCCTGTAAATTCCAGCAAGTTTCCTGCCAAGGCTAAACGTCCCCTCAACTCAACCATGAGTTTGGCCAAAGCGAAGGTGCCCTTAAAGAGTTTTATAAACAAGAAATAAGAAAATAAAAGATTACGACATACATAAAAAAGCAAGAGACCTTGAGGCCTCTTGCTTTTTTATATCTGATTACTTAATCACTTGTTGTGTTTTAGCATAGTTAGCCTCTACCGCTTCTTTTTCAGATTTCCACCAGTCTTGGTTGTCCGTGTACCACTTGATGGTCTCTTTTAGACCCGCTTCAAAGTTGGTAAATTCTGGTTTCCACCCTAGTTCATCACGAAGTTTGCTGGCATCGATGGCATAGCGGAGGACGTGACCAGCTCGATCTGTCACGTGGTCATAAGCACCAGCTGTTTTGACGCTGCCCGAGTAAGTGGTACAGGCGCGTTCCCGAACCAGCTGCAAGAATAATACCTTTCATAATGACGTAACCTTTCTAACGAACTGATTAATGAGTAACTTCAAATTCTTACTTCAACTTAGAAATGGCCGATTTCAGATAATCACCATTTCGAAGCGCTACTCCTACTTGTCTGGCATTAGCCGACAGTTCCATGTAATCTTGATCTGTCAAATCGTCTAGTGTCTTTTGGAGGTCATGTAGAGAAACAACCGCTATACCACACTGCTTATCTAGCACAAAATGCGCAAGGGCAGACTCTTTCCAAACAACTAGAGGAAAACCCGAAGCTAAATAAAGAGAAGCCTTGTGGGAGTTGTTAATACGTAGGTAATTTCCGAAAGAACCCTGGCAAGTTTCTGAACTATCACCGTCCCACACCAAACCAAAACTACCTTGAAGAGCATTTGGGAGGTCATCTGGCATAAAGGAACCAAAGTAGGTGGTATTTTTCAATGCACGACTTTCATCGTACCCCATTCCATAGAGATTATAGGCTGGCTGTTCTGGCAAATTATAAAGATAGCCTGATTTTGTTGGAATTAGATTTCCGGCGATGATAATCGCTTCTTCTTTTTGGGGAACATTTTTTTCCTCAAAGTTCGGAATCAGATAGTCAAAAATCTCCAAGCTAACCATTTTATCTGATGGTATGCCTTGAATTGTCAAGGCATTTTTCATGATATCATTATGAACGATAATGCCATCCACTGATGTAAGAGCTGCCTTCTCTTGGAAGTAATTTCTCACTTTATGACGAAGTTTCACTGCTGAATTTCCTACATGACGCAAGGTTTCAATATCATGGATCACAAGATAGAATTTGACTCCTCTATTTTGCGCCTGCTTGATGAGTGGCGAAATGAAAAATGTATGGTGGATAATCGGGAACTGAATCAGCAATTCATCCCCAGATCCCAACTGATCAAAGACAGACTTGAGCGCACGATATTTGTGTTGCTGAGCTTTAAAGAAATTCATCTTATACCAATTCTCAACCTTGAGTTCCAACCCCTTATAACCCTCTGAGACTAGAATAGCTTCCACGTCATTTCGTGCCTTATTTCCTGCATTCTTTTCATATTCATTACTCAGAAATGAATCCTTCAGATAATATTTCACCTTTTCTCCCCTTTATCTGTGATGTTCTTAGATACTCCCTAGTTCTTCTGCTACCACATCCAATGCACGTTCAATCGTCACATGCATGTCATAGTATTTATAGTCAGCTAGGCGTCCACAAAATATAACCTTGTCATTTTTGGCTGCTTCTTCTTGATACTTAGCAAACATGGCATTGTTTCTCTCATCATTGATTGGATAATATGGCTCATCTCCACGTTTCCAATCAGCTGGGTATTCACGAGTAATAACCGTCTTTGGTTGAGTACCATACTCGAAATGCTTGTGCTCGATGATACGAGTATAAGGAATTTCTCGTTCTGTATAGTTTACAACTGCGTTTCCTTGATAGTTTTCCTCATCTAAAACTTCATGTTCAAAACGAAGACTACGGTATTCTAACTCACCATGTTTATAATCAAAGTATTGGTCAATCATCCCTGTAAAGACAACCTTTTCAGCAGAAGCCTCTAATTCTTGACGATTGGCAAAAAAGTCAACGCCAAGCTCTACCTCTACATCGCCAAGCATGTTTTCAATGATGACGTTATAGCCACCGATTGGAATACCTTGGTAACGGTCATTAAAATAATTATTATCAAAGGTCAAACGCACTGGGAGGCGCTTGATAATAAATGGCGGAAGGTCTGTTGCAGAACGTCCCCATTGTTTTTCAGTATAGCCCTTGATCAACTTTTCATAGATATCTGGACCAATCAACTTGATAGCTTGTTCTTCTAAGTTCTTGGGCTCAACATCTTTCATATGAGCCGTTTGCTGGGCAATCTTGTTCTTGACTTCTTGTGGTGTCTTAGTTCCCCACATAGCGTAGAAGGTATTCATATTGAAAGGAAGATTGTAAAGACTCCCCTTGTAGTTAGCCACTGGTGAGTTGATATAGTTGTTAAACTCAGCGAATTGGTTAACATAGTCCCATACTTTTTTATTGGAAGTATGGAAAATGTGGGCACCATACTTGTGGACATTGATGCCCTCAACATTTTCACAGTAGATATTTCCACCGATGTGATCACGCTTGTCAATCACTTTAACTTTTTTACCGCGTTTTGTAGCTTCGTGTGCGAAGATTGCTCCAGACAAACCAGCACCAACGATAAGATAATCGTACATAGTGTTCTCCTTTTTATAATTTGACGATTCGATTGAAGTAAGGAATCTTCATTAACATTCCAACAATAATAAAACTAACACTTAAAGTAAATAGAGCAAAAAGTAAATATGCTCCAACAAAATTAAAACCAAATATCCTTTCCCACAATTTCATAATATAAGTGTGTATTATGAAAACTCCCATTGTTTGATTAGAAAGGAAAACAATCCTTTCCTTTCGGTTTTCATTCAACGTAAGCGTGAGGATAGTTAGAAAAATTCCTAGAGTACTGACTTTTACAAATAAAGTATCATAAAAATATTCAGCAAAAAGATTATGGTAAGTATTCTTTGCTAAGAAAAAGAATATAATTGGCGATATCAACACTAAGAATATGCTAACTATTTTCATCCAGTTTTTAAATCTATATTTGAGGTTGTCTATATTGAATTGCGCTATATAACCACCTAAAAGATAGTAGAAAAACCAAGTCCATAATCTAAAAGTTTGCATAACATGAGTTTGTATAGGCATCTGAAGGAAAATATTTGCTAATTCAACTATAAACCCAATTGCCACCAATAAAGATAGAATGTATACATATTTTCTTTTTGAATTTATAACTGTTTTCAAAACAGGCAAACATAAATAAATCAGTATCAAGGCACCGAAAAACCAAAACTGAAAGAAATACCCTTTTTGTAACAGAGAGCCTACAATTTTTTTAATTGGATTAACCGCAAAGTCTCTTTTAAAGAGCCAAACGATCATGTTCCATGATGACACTGTTATTAGAATCCATTTGACTTTTTGAAGTATGTAAGGATAAGTTATTTCCCTTTTGCCTAACAATAAATAACCATTGACCATAAAAAACAAGGGAATGGAGTAGGTACCTAAATAATATAAATATGCCAAAAGATTCCATGATCCTGTCTCTTTAAATCCGCCCATTGTCGTATGGAGTAAAACGACCCCAATACACGCAAGCACTTTTAATAAATCTAGGCTGATATTCCGATTTTTTTGCATTCTAGTTTTTCCTAATAATTTGTTTTAATTCTTTTACATCTACCACTTTCAAAGATAGAATTGCAAAAAGATAAATGATTCCACCAAGCCCTGCAAATACTAAAACATTTATAGTTGGCGAAAATTGTATAAGTGTTTTTGAACCTAGCAGAATGCCATACATGATAGCTGATGCTAGGACTATTTTTGTCAAAGATCCGATAATTGGAACTTCTTTTAGGTATCTACGGGTAAAGTATAATTGTATCGCCCATACCAACGCCTCTGTCAAAACAGAAACAATGGCTGCTCCGATATACCCAAGTTTAGGAAGGAATAGTAAGTTCAAACCTACACTGACAATTGCGGGAGCTGTTGTTGAAATCATGAATTCTTTATTTTGATTGTGAGGTATCAGGATCTGAATTCCCATGATGTTGGTCCAACCGATAAAGAACATACGGAAGATCATAATGGCAATTGCATAACGTGCATCCTGAAAATCCTGCCCAAGGAAAAACTGAACAAAATCATCATTCACAATCAAAATTCCTGCCATCATTGGAAAAATCACTAAATTATAAATGAGGAAGGACATTTCATGCATCTTATTGACTGCTCTATGATCTCCTGTTGCTAATAAGTTAGCCACTCGAGGCAACATAACGCTTCCCAAGGAAGTTACCAAGGTCAGAAGGATATTTACTAATTTTAGGGCCTGGTCATAAATCCCTACATCTTTTGTAGAAGCTAAGGCTCCAAGCATGGTACGATCCAGCGTAATGTACAAAGAAATCGCTACTTGAGGAAGGAATAATAATATGACCGGCTTTAAATGATGTCTAGCATATTCTATGCTAAAATGAGAACTACCGATAAACTCCCGAGCAGGCACCCACATACTTAGTTGCCCCAAGAGTTCAAATATGGTTAGCAAAAAAACATAGAGATATAGGTCATTTGCAGATTTGACAAAGAGAAAGATTGAAATGACTCCAACGAGTTTAACTGTGATATTTCGAACAGTAATCTTTCGAAAATCTTCTAGCCCTTGAAAGAGCCAGGAAATGTCTAAACCTTTTGAAACTAAACTCAAGCCTAGAATGTAGGCTACCGGATTTTGCATAGAGGGAAGAGTCATACAAAGAAGAGCATATAAGGACAGAGAAAGAACTGTTGCCCCTAATTGTAGAGTGTAGATACCCCAAAAGTTTTTATTAATCTCATTACGATGTCCTGAAATGACCTTAGTACCATAGTTAGCAACTCCCAGCGTCGCTAAGAGGATGAAGTAGGTGACAATGGAATTAAAGTATCCATATGTCCCTAAATCATCCGAAGAAAAGACCCGTGTTACATAGGGAGTCGTAATAATTGGGAGTATAATGACCAACAATTGATAAGAAAGATTGTAGGCGTAGTTTTTTAATACTTTCATTTCAAGTCATCCAATTTAGAATTAATCAGTGAAAACAAAAAGTTTGACTGGTCATACTTATAATTGTCAATTATTCTAAAAACTTCTTTCATATTTCCTCTTTCCTACATTTTTTTGACACTTGTTATAAATTAAATTGGATCTATGCACGATACTATCGTAGCAACAAATACAATCTAGGGTTTAACATAAAAATAAGGTATTTTAGTTTTAGTTTCCATGATAACTTATTATTTTTTAACAAGTCACTCATTTCGACTCTCAACAACTCTCTATCTTTTGAAAAATCTTTTAAGCCTGAGTCAGCTTTTGCACCAATTACTACAAAACCACCTAATAATTTTTTAGCTTGTAAAGCTTGCTTTAATTCTGGACTCTGAATGTACTCTCTTTTAATAACTTCCTCATTTTTTGCAACAGCTTCAAAGAAATCATATCTTTTTTCAGTAAATGTTGAACGAACTATACTCCCTTCCCTACGATAGTAATTGTAGGTTTCAAGTGGACTGATCACGATTCTTTCAGCTAAGGCAAGATGTTCTGCTACAACATAAAAATCCTCATAGATTTTCCCAACTGGAAAAGGGACTCGTTCCAAGATGCATTTCCGATAAAGCTTAGCACAGGCAGAAACCGTTGCAACTTTGTCATCCAACATTAGTTCCAGAGCCTTTTCTTTTGTAATCGGAGCCAAATCTTTATAGTCTGAGTCTTGCAATCGATAAGAAGTATAAGCATTATATTTTGAAGTAGCTTTTACCTTGGTTGAAATCAAGTCTGCTTGATGTGTTTCCTGAATTTTCACGATTAACTCTAGCGTATATTCTTCAAGATAATCATCCGGATCTAAAAAGAAAATCCAATCTGAGTTGGCTTTTGCCACTCCAAAGTTACGTGCATCAGATAATCCACCATTTTCTTTGTGGAAAACATGGATATTTTCATATTGCTTTGCATAATCTTCGCATAATAGAGGAGAATCATCTGTGGATCCATCATTTACAAGAATTATCTCAAAGTTTTGATAGGTCTGTTTAATTAAGCTTTCTATCGCAAAATGCAGATAGTCTGCAACATTATAAACAGGAACAACGATGCTGATAAACATCTTAAACGCCCCTCTCTTTTTCTTTCTTTTCAGAGTATTTCTTCAAAATCGGATTAAAAATTATTCCAAAAGCAAAGTTAGTCCTATAATTTAAGTAAGACCATCTGTCAATTTTTTTCGTAGGAACGTATTTATATGAGCTTTGCTCAATTTTACTATATAGATCCTTTAACGACCTTTCCGAATTACTGACCATCCATGACAACCAGTACTTCAAATTTATTTTTATCATTCGGAAGCACTTGTTGAAAAGACTCCAGCCCTTTTGAAATATAGTCCTGAATATTATAACTAGGCATTGCAATTGTTAATAAACAATCCTTCATCTTATCTCATAAATCGTCTCAATTAGTTCAATCCACTGCTTGAGAATTTTTTCTTTATCGAATTTATCCATATTATCCTTGGCATGATTGGAGAAGGAACTTCGCAAGTTCGAATCTTCCATCAATTCAAGTATTCTATCACTCATTTTATCGGTATCATAACAATCAATCAGATAACCATTGACCCCATCTTCAACAATCTCATTTGGTCCTGTTGGACATCTGAAACTAACAATTGGGAGGTTGTATTGTTGAGCTTCCAGTAGAACTAGAGGTAAACCTTCATAACGAGAAGTCATGACATAAATCCCTTTATCTCCATAAATCAAATCTTGATTTTTTTCGAGTCCTTTTATAACTAACTTATCCTGTAAATCATTTTCGTTGATTAAATCTCTGATTTTATTTACTTCATCTTGATTGCCGGAACCGTAGATTTCCCAAGTCCAGTCAGACCTTTTCACAAACACTTTTTTCGCGACTTGAACAAGATAATCAAATCCTTTTTGATAATCAAAACGGCCAACCGTCACGATTTTAGTTGAATTTTTATTATAGGAGATATCTGAAAGAGAAGCCTCTTTCCAATTATAGATGTAGCAAATCCTTTCTTCAGGAACACCGTATTTTTTTATATAATTTTCACGGTCTTCTTGAGTAAGGGTCACGAGTTTATCAGCAAATTTCGCTCCAATATACCTTTGTATCTTCTTAACTTTAGTATCAATATCTACTATAGAATTTGTATGGTCGCAGGAAACAAATTTTGTTTTCAAACCAATTGTGCTTGCTACACCAACTGTATTCATACTCATTCCGATTCCAAAAACAATATCAATGTTCTCTTCTTTCAGATAGTTTCTCAACAACTTGACCGCTTCGAGAAAATTTTTACTCATAGATATTTTCTTTGATGATAAATTTTGATATCGAACCGATTGTTTCAGCGAGAAGAAATTGTTTTCTGTAGAAATCATCGAGAGAAGATGAACTTCATACATAGTTGATAACTCATTTGCAAGGCTGGTTGCTACTTTCAGTCCTCCATCTGTTCTATCGATACTCCATTTCACTAAAGCGATTTTTTTCATCTTTAAACTACACTTCCCCTTCATTTTCACCCAGTGATATAATCTCGTAGTGGTGAAGAGTTCTTTTGTCTTCTGGTGGCAATTGCATATAATCCGCTCCGTAAATGGCTGTTAGATATTCTTTGTATTTGCAAGGACAACAAAGTTTAAGATCTTCAAACTGTAATAGGACTGGTTCTCCAAAGTAATCACTCGGTACTATCTCTTTTAATTTGTAAGCTCCCGTATAATTTCCTGCATAAGCTTCATCAAACGAATATTTTTTTATCGTTTGTAAATATTTTTTCTGAGCCCATGTAAAGGAAATAATCTTCTCAATATTAACAGCATTCGCAAAAGCAATAATTATCCTTTCAATGAACGGTCGATTTTCTTTTTTCTGATTCACCAAACTATTGAATTGCGAGAGTTGAACCATCATCCTTGCGTACAAGTATCTCAAAGAATGAATTTTTTTCTTTAAAACATTAGAGGGCATACCATCCAACGGAAAAATGTCTATCCACAAACTCTCTACCAATTCTTCTTTACTATAATTCATGATGATTTTTGTAGAATCATCTCGGATCACAGAGAAAGCTTTTTTATAATTTAATGTATCTTCGCTTAAAAACTTGTAGTTTTCTGGCAAGACATCTGAAGCTATTTTTTTAAACTTTTCATAATCTTCCCTAGGCATGCCAATATCAATGTCATCATCCCAAGGAATAAAACCTTGATGACGAACAGCACCTAGTAAAGTCCCACCTAGAGCATAGTAGGTTAGGTTATTTTCTTCGCAAATATTAATAAACTCTTTCAAAATAGATAAAATCTTATCTTGAATGATTTTGATATTCGACATACTTTCCTCCTATATAAATCGAAATAAAACCGTCTTTCCAGTCTATGCTCTTTTAAGTTCTTGTTAAATAGTTCTTACCATTTCACTATACGATTTTTTCAAACGAACGTCCCCCTAGATCTTCATCGCTTTCATCAGAAAACTGATAATCCGAGTTTATTAAAACACCTACCAATATCCAAAAAATATTATTATGAAGATAGAAATTCAAATCATCAATCATGGAATGAAAACTCATCATTATCAAAATAAAAGCAAGAACCCATTGACGACTTTTTATAACTTTAGACAAAGTCAAAGTTAGAACTGAGACCATTAATCCCAGGATGAGTAGGCCAAATCTCTGTAAAATTTGGACATACAAATTGTCCACATACAGATAGGTCTGATAGTTTCTAACACCTTCAACAGTCAGACCATTCCCATTCCAGTAAACTGGTCGTCCAAAAAATCCAAAACCATAGAGATTTAAAGATTTATTAGCCAAGTATATCCGACCACCTAACATATGATTCACTTTAAAAAGAAGATCATTGATAAAAGAATGACTTGAATTGAGATAGATAACGGAGACCCAAAAACTAATAACTGCATTTACAATAAATGTCAGTTTAAAAACATTAATCACATATCCTAACTTTGAAAATAGTTTCGGAAACCATTTTATTAACAAACTGCATGCCAGCAATACACAGGAACTATAAAATGTTAAACGAGAATCCGTTTGATCATATACCCAATAAACTGATAGAGCTAACAGTAGCCATTGCCAGTATTGGATTTTGTTTTGCTTTAAATAAAACACAATAGCAACTATATTCATCAGTAAAACCGAAGGAAATAGAGCATATCTAAAGCCTAGGTAGGCCCGTACCCGAGGACCAGAAATTTCTATATAGTTCGTTATGATTCCTAATCTTGCGCTTATGATAACAAAAAACAACAAGCACATACTAACGACTAATGAAGTTTTCGCCACCTTCTTAAAGGGAATATCTCGTAAAGTATAAATAAAGAATATACTTACAGGAAGTTCTGAACTTAGAGATGTCATTTTCCCCACTATAAAATAGATTAAAATCGTTGCAAACAAACCAATGAGAGTTCTATAATCATATTTTCTCTTAAACGACTCTTTTATAAGCAAAAGAAAGAGGGAAAAAGCTATCGCTAATTTATAAACTGTTCCAGGCAGATACCGAGCATAAAAAGTTACATTTAATATCGAAACCGTTAAAAATATCCCTAAAGCAACAAGAGCCAAAAGTTCTGGTACAGATTTTATTTTTAGTACTAATTTCATTCTTATTATTCATCCCTATCTAAAAACTCTGTCCATATTTTTTTCCAAAGAATTTTGCTTGTAAAAAGGACCTCCCTTTTTGAATCAAATCAATTTTTTCCATATAAATGAACGGAATCTCTTTTACCCGCAAATCTTGTTTTGCCAACCAAACATTGAACAAGCGTTCACTGATACGACCAAATAATCTAGCGTCAAAAGCAGAATAGTCTGTAATGTCCAATCTTCTATAGAGTTCATCGATAATAGGGAACAACCATTCACAATAGGCTGCTACATTTTCTTTGGACATGATAAACATATTGAACATATAGCCACTGCGTTGTTTCATGACCTGTTCAAAAGCTTCGATATAATCCGGTCTCAACTCGCTAACAATCTGGCGTGTCACGTCTAAATGATTGACATCGTGAGTATGTGCATAGTGAGAGTATAGCGTTTCAATGTAATATTTCCGTTTTTTAGGAACGATAACATCATAATTCGACATCAAGTTTTTCACTTCTGATTTGGAAAGAATAATGTCATCCATACTAATTGCTTCTCTATATGAGTGTCGTTTTGATGTGAAATATCTACGGTAATGTACCAATCCTAGATAATCACATTCTAAATTTTTCCAAGCCCAATATAATCCTGTTAATTCACAATAATAAGGATTAAGGTGAGAAATATGAACTCCTTGATTATCTGGTTGATAACCTAAATCTTCCTTACCCTCACTACCAACTTGGATAGGGATATACAAGTCCTTATCCTCTGGCATTTGAAATCGTTTATGTGTTGCAACTATGATTCTATACGTTTTAGACATTTCTATATCCTAATTCAATTTCCTTCATTCGTTACTAGTTCAACTACCTTTTAATCAAAATTGTAATCATTCTCTATTAAAAAATATCCAAGCAAAATAGATTATCACTAAAACTATCTTGACCCAAAAAGATAAAATTGAATACCAAAGATATCCTTTTTGTATTCAATTTTATCTTTATATATTTCACTTTATGCCGACTCAGTTTGAATTCTCAATGAGCTCCTTCACGGGATAACACTCTTCTAATGGTCAAAAAGAAGATTTTGATATCTAACCGTAAAGACTGATTTCTAGGATAATATAATTCCATCTCACAACGTTCAGGATAATATACTCCACTCCTACCAGAAACTTGCCATATCCCTGTAATCCCAGGACGAACAGACAATAAAGTTTCCTGTTCATCCTCGGTATATTCGTCTAGTTCATTTTCAAGAATTGGTCTTGGACCAATAAGACTCATATCACCTAGTAGTACATTTATAAACTGTGGAACCTCATCAATACTTGTTTTTCTTATAAAATCTCCAATATTTGTAAGTCGTGGATCCTCATTTGGTGGCAATTTATAGCTATTCTTTTTATACTTTTCATAGAGTTCCTTATTCGAAATCAGAATTTCTTCTGCATTCTCGACCATCGACCTAAACTTAATGATTTTAAATTTTTTCCCTCTGAGACCTGCTCTGCACTGTGTAAAAAATATACTTCCTTTGTAACCTTTCGTTTTATAGATTACAAAGATGACCAGAGAACAGGGTAAAACTATAAATACCGTTCCAAACAAGCCGATAAATACATCCATAGACCTTTTGAAGGCAATATAGATGATCTTGTTTTGTTTCACCTAAAACTCCCCCTTGTAATAATCCCCTTAGATAATTTTCCAACTACAAGATTCCCTACTTTTTCCCATAGTTTCCATATGCTCCATAGGAGCCATATTTTTCAACTGAAGTATTAAATTTATTTAGTACTACTCCTAGAAATGGTTTACTTGTTTGTTCGAGTTGTTCTTTAGCTTTTTGGACATCACGACGATTTGTTTCACCAGCCGCAGTTACTAAAACAGAAGCGTCACACTGCTGCGTGATAATCGCCGCATCGATAACAACTCCAATCGGGGCAGTATCTACAACGATGTAGTCAAAGTACTTGCGTAAGGTATCAATCATGGTCGCAAAATTTTCACTTTGTAACAAAGCTGTTGGGTTTGGTGATACAGAGCCCGCTTGAATGACAAACAGATTTTCAACATTGGTTTCACATAAACCTTGTGATAGGTCTGTTGTGCCTGACAAGAACTCTGTTAGGCCTGTAATCTTTTCACGTGATTTAAAGACACCTGACATGACTGAATTACGGATATCCGCATCGATCAACAGTGTCTTATAGCCTGCACGCGCGAAAGCCCAAGCAATATTGGTAGAAGTTGTTGATTTCCCTTCTCCTGGTTTGACAGACGTAATAGAAATCACTTGCAAGTTATTCCCACTCAATTGAATATTGGTGCGAAGGGCATTATAGTACTCTTCTGCTTTTCTTGCCTGATCCAGTTTTTTATGTGCAATCTCTAACGTTGGCATTTTTCTCTCCTATTTCAATTTATCCAAATTTGGAACTACTCCCAATAGTGCAATTTGCAACACGTCCTCAATATCTTCTGGACGTTTCACTCGTGTATCCAAAATCTCAACAAGGAGAACTGTGACAACCATCACAACCGCCCCCGCAAGGAATCCAACCATGGTATTGCGACGAATATTTGGTGAAGATGGCGATGTTGCAGGACGTGCTTCTTCAAGTGTTGTCACATCCGAAACGCGAGTGACGCTGATGATCTTTTGAGCCGCAACCTCTCTCAAAGAGTTGGCGATACGGCTAGCCTCCTCAGGTGCACGGTCTGTAACAGAAATCGATACAATACGCGTATCCACTGGAACTGTTACCTTGATTTTACTAGCTAGACCTTTTGGAGGGAGTTCTAGTTTCAAATCAGTCGCAACCTTCTCTAAAACGTCTTGCGAGAGAATGATTTCACGATAGTCTTTTACCAAGTAAGATCCGGCTTGCAAGTCTTGGTTAGTCAAGCCAGGCTTATCTCCCTGATTACGATTGACCACATAAATTCGGGTCGTACTCGTAAACTCCGGCTTCACAATAAAACTACTATAGGCAAATGCTACTGTCCCTGTCACGAATGCTACCAAAGCAATTAAAAATTTTCGTTTCCAAAGGATTTTAAGCAAGTGTAATACATCGATTTCCATCATATTTTGTTCTTTCATTTTTTCTCCTAAATCAATTGATCCATTATTATTTTTCGGGGATTATCCTTAAAAAGTTCCTTAGCCTTATCTTCACTGTATTTTTTGGCAATGATATCATAGGCTTCCCCCATATGAGGAGGTCTGTGATCCAAGTTGTGCATATCACTTGCTATCACGTGAACCAGATCTCGTTCCAAGAAATACTGGGCTCTCTTTTTCATAAATTTATAGGTTTCTCCGAAGAGTTTTGGTTTCAAAACATGAGAACTATTAACCTGAGTATAACATCCCATATCAATCAGCTCTCGCACGCGCTTTTCATTATTTTCTAAAGCATCGTAACGTTCAATGTGGGCAATGACGGGTGTAATGCCTAGCATTAGAATATCACTCAACCCCTTATGCATATCTCGATAAGCTGTATTCATACTAAACTCAATCAAAGCATAGCGACTATCGTTAAGGGTTGGGATTAATTTCTTTTCTAACTTCTCAACAACATCTGGCGTATAGTAGATTTCTGCCCCATAGGCAATGATTAGGTCATCCGCAACTTCCTTAGCCATTTCTCGTACCTTCAGAAAGTTGGTTGCAATTTTTTCTTCAGAAGTTTCAAACATTCCTTTTCGTCTATGCGATGTTGAAACGATTGTCCGCACTCCTTGACTATAGGCCTCTCTTAGAAGGTTTTTACTTTCCTCTATCGACTTCGGACCATCGTCCACATCAAAAACGATGTGCGAATGAATATCAATCATTCTACTTGCCCTCCATCACATCATTGATAGCAGCTTTCGCAGCGGCCAAGCTACTTTCATCGATTTCCATCATGTAGAGGTTACTATCTGACATAGCGTATGAAGGAAGATCCGTGCGTCCAGTTCCCTTCAAGTCTTGAGAGTTGATTTTGTAGTTCCCGCCACTCTCCAATTGAGTATTAACCAGATCCATCATAGTTTCCAAAGGCATATTGGTCTGAAGAGAATCTTGCAATCCCTTGATGATGTTATCGTAGTTTTTTAAAGCCTCAGTTGACGTCAACTTCTGAATAATAGCTACAATAACCTTTTGTTGGTTCCGACCACGATCTCGATCTCCATCTGCTAGAGAGTAGCGCTCACGGACAAAACCAAGAGCCTGCTCAGAGTCTAAATGAACATTCCCAACAGGATAATACTTCCCGTTAGTATGTGCTGTAAACTCCTGATCATTATAGACATCAATTCCACCTAAAAGGTCAATCAACTTCAAGAAAGAGGTAAAGTTTAAGCGCACATAATAGTTAATATCCACTCCATAGAGATTTTCCAAAGTATGAATTGATGAGTCCACTCCATAAATACCAGCGTGGGTCAATTTATCCTTTTGATTATTTCCCCCATCCGCAATCGGAACATAGGAATCTCGAGGCGTTGTAGTCAGAAGAATTTTCTTGGTATCTCGGTTCACAGTCATTAGAATATTCACATCAGAACGAGATACTGAGCTAATCGGACCATAGGTATCAATACCACTCACATAAATATTGAAAGCTTTATTCTTCGATACCTTTGGTGCCGCAACATCCTTAGTTAATTGTTTTGTATAGATTTTTTTGATTTTTGAAGCATAGTCTGGATACTCTGCTTCAATGATATTTTCAAAGACACTATTTAAGACAATTGCTTTCGTTTCGCCAGAAAGCAGGCTCTTATAAGCTGCTAGATAAGAAGCACTCTGCTCAACTGTCAAGTCTTTACTCTGTGTCGTCTTAATATCCGCCACCAACTTTTGGATATTATCATTATCTGTTTCAGTCGGACCTGTTACACTCTCTAACTGAGTCACATTATTGATTTCACTATCTTTCAAAACGACCACACTCATCGAATACTCTGAGTAGTTTGAGGTCGCATTGATATGATTGGTAAAACCGACAAACTGCTGTAAAGCATAGAGAGAAACCGAGCTAACTACGATAGCAAGTGTCAAAAAGAAAACCGTAAACTTCTCGGCTTTTTTATACACTATCAGAAGGATTCCAATTACAGCAGAAACGAGAATAAGAACCGCCGTAAGGATATTGAGGTATCGAAAAGCTAGGATATTATGCTTGAAAATTAAGAACAACAAAAAACCACTCAATAATAAATAAATGGTTGCTAAAACTATATTAATATTTCGTTTTACATTCCCTAAACGAGCTCTCTTTGAATGTCTACTCATTATAATCCCCTATACACGTTAATAGTTATAAATATTATATCACAATCATGGCGGAAATTCCATCCATCCTTGCTATTTTCAGCATTTTCATTCGCTTTTGTTCTCTAAGTTACTCTAAAATATAGGTAAAGTTCCGAATGCCATTCTAGACAAAAAGACAAGGCGCTCAGGGGCAACCTTGTCTGTAATCTTATTTTACGTGGTTTTCAAACTCTTTCTGGCTCTTTTCGATAGCCTTTTTACTTTCTTCTTCCCACTTAGCCTTGGCTTCATCAAATTGTTTCTTGGTAACAGGGTCTTTTTGTAATCTCATGTACTTATAATTATTTCCGTCACCCTTGATACCTACTAGGGAGTAGGCACGTGTAAACGGAGTTACTTTGGTTACAGAGGCTGTACCGCCATTTGACATAGCAGACATGACTAGAGAATTGTCAATCATCCAAGCTTGAGCTTCAGCGTATTTTTCATAACGCTTAGCGACATCTTTGTTCTCTGCATCTGCTTCTTTCAGGAGTTGTGTATAGGTATCGAGCCCCAAACTCTTAATGAGCTCTTGGTCTTCCTTGGCATCAAGACCAAAAATCTTGAGATAGAAGCCAGTTTCAGCATTGAAGGGGTCTAGATAAGTTGATGGATCCTGGTAATCACCAACCCAACCATCAAAGTTTAGGTCGTAGTCACGAGCTGCTGGATTTGGTGCTAGGAAGGCAACATTTCCAAAGTCATCTGTAGAAAGCTGTTGAACATCAATGACGATATTGTCAGAACCTAGTACTGTTTCAAGGGTTTGTTTAACCGAGTTCATACCAGAGACCGCATTTTTATTCGTCTGATCAACAGGGACATCCAAATGGATTGGGAAAGTCACGCCTTGGGCTTCTAATTCCTTTTTAGCTTCCGCAAATTTTGCTTGGGCCTTTTCCTTGTTGAAGTAGGCATCTTGAGCGTCTGCCAAATTGATACCTGACCACTCAGTTCCGTAGTTCACAAGCTTAGAAGCTGTTACTTCTCCAAAGGTCTTATCTCCCACCTGGACAAATGTTGGGGGAACCAGAGTATTACGAAGGGTTTTGCTCGCTGCTTCTTCACCGTTAGATTGAGCAGAGTAGGCTGTTCGATCAATTCCAAAGTTGATAGCCTGACGGAAATTTTTATTTAAGATAGCTATTTGAGCTGATTTCTTTTGGTCGTCCGTTGTTTTAGCGGTATGGTTATAGGTTTTGCGGTTGACGTTAAAGTTAAAGTACCAAGATGTCTTGTCTTGTAAGCTATAGACGATATTGTCTTGGTATTTTTCTTTTGTCTTAGCATAGTTCGAACTATTTGGATAGACTCCTGCAATCGAGTAAGCACCACTTTCAAAGTTTCGAATGGTCATCTCCTGATCTGACCCATCAAAGTAAGCTAACTTAACTTTTTCAATGGTTACTTTATCATGGTCATAATAGTGTGGATTCTTCACATATTCGATCGAAGATTTTGATGTGAAATCTTTTAACAGATATGGACCATTATAAAGGATACTGTCTGGTGTCAAGGTACCAAAATCTTTATCCTTTGATTTCAAGAACTCTTCGTTGACTGGGAAAAGGATACTATTGGTTGTCTTTGAATTCCAATACGGTTCTGGTCGAGTCAAAGTGTACTCGACTGTGTAATCATCCAAGGCTTTGACACCGACAGTTGAAAAGTCATTGGTCACACCCGTCACATAGTCATTCAATCCCTTGATTGAATTTTGGATCAGATCCATGGCTTGCCCCTTATTGTCCGCGGCATATTTGATCCCAGTGACAAAATCCTGAGCTTTGACTGAAGCATATTCCTCACCGTCAGCTGTATACCACTTGGCATCTTTTCTAAGCTTGTAGGTATAAGTCAAACCATCTGCTGAAACAGACCAATCCTCCGCAAGAGCAGGTACGAGGTTCCCATAGCTGTCATTTTCTAACAAACCATCTACGAGATTGGTAATAACGGCAGTGTTATCTGCATAATAATCTAGGAGATAGTTAAAAGTTGTTGGATTCGCACTAAATGTTGATGAATAAGTGCTAGTATCTGTATTGGACTGTCCACATGCAGAGAGCAAAATCCCTGTCGCTAAGACAAGACCTGTCCCGATTAGTCTTTTTTTCAGTTTGATCATCATTCACTCCTTTATGTCAGTTTTTATAACATAACCATATTTTATCAAATTTATTCAAAAATGTAAAGTTACTGCCTTTATGACAACTGGTGTCTCAAAACAAAAAGGAAGCACAGTTTCCTGCAACTTCCTTTTCTGTTTATAGATTACTTGACGTGTTTTTCAAGTTCTTTTTGGTATTTGGCATTTGTCTCGATTTTTTCTTGTTGCCATTTCTTGAAGGCTTCTTCGTATTCTTTTGCAGTCACAACGTCATTTTGCAACTCCAAACCTTTGAACACAAATGGGTCTCCCTTGATTCCGACTTGAGAGTATGCTTTTGTAAATGGTACAGTACGGCTAACCGTTGGAGAACCACCTGAAGAAGCAACTGGGATTAAAAGTGAACTATCCGATACCCAAGCTTGAGCTTTAGCATATTTTTCATAACGCTTGTTAAGGTCGCTGGTTTCAGCTGCAGCATCATCCAAGAGTTTCTTGTATTCGTCCAGTCCAACTTGAGCCATCACTTCTGGATCTTGTCCGCGCTTGATCCCCAAGTGTTTAAGGGCAGAACCCTTCTTAGCATCAAGAATGTTGAGGTAGGTAGCTGGGTCTTGATAATCTGGTCCCCAACCAGTTCCGTTCAAGTCATAGTCTTTTTGGGATGGAACCTTGGCTTGAGATGTAATGCTCAATTTCTCATTATCGGTCATTTGAAGGACATCGACAATGACATTTTCAGTACCAAGTGATGATTCGATAGACTGCTTGAGTGAGTTGGTTTGTTGAACCGCGATTACATCTGTTTGTTCAACCGGGATATCCAAATGGATTGGGAAGGTAACCCCCTTGGCTTGCAATTCTTCCTTGGCTTTAGCAAAGGCTGCCTTAGCTTTTTCAGGACTGTAAATCGTATCCTTGCCATCTGTAAGGGTTACATCTTTCCACTGGTCTCCATATGAAACGAGCTCTGCCTGTGCCAACTCTCCAAAGGTTTTTTCACCCACTTGAACGTAGTCATGTGGCACTAGGCTGTTACGGATAATCTTGTTCGCACCTTCTTCACCATTCAACTGAGCAGTGTAAGAATGACGATCAAGAGCAAAGTTCAGCGCCTGACGGAAGTTCTTGTTGAGAAGAGCTTCTTTCGTTGAAGTTTTTTGAGCCTCGTCTGTTTTGGCTGTTTTATTATAAGATTGGCGGTTTACGTTAACAGTGAGGTAGTAGCTAGTCGCTTCTTGTGGACTGTAAACAATCTTATCTCCGTACTCTTGTTTAGTTGACTCAAAATTTGAACTTGTTGGGAAGAGACGGGCAGTTGTATAAGAACCTTGTGTAAAGCTACGAATCAAGGATTCTTGGTCTGATCCATCGTAGAAAGTTAGTTTAATATTGTCAATCTTGACATTGTCCTTATCCCAGTAGTTTGGATTCTTTTCATATTCAATGACTGATTTTGAAGTCAATGATTTCAAGAAATAAGGACCATTATATAGGATACCTGATGGGGTTGGTGCACCGTAGTCGCTCCCTTTAGAATTCAAAAATTCTTCATTAACTGGAAGCATGGTTGCAGTTGTGACCTTAGAGTTCCAGAAACTTTCTGGTTTGTTGAGCGTGTATTCTACCGTGTAATCATCAACAGCCTTAACTCCTACGGTAGAGAAATCATTGCTCTCACCACTAACATACTCTGCCAAACCTTTGATAGAATCCTGAATCAAAGAAAGACCATCTGATTTTCCGTCAGCAGCATGTTTAAGCCCAGTAACAAAGTCTTTGGCCTTAACTTCAGCGTATTCTTCTCCATCAGAAGTATACCATTTTACACCCTTACGAAGTTTGTAGGTGTAAGTCAAACCATCCTTTGAAACAGACCAGTCTTCTGCAAGTGATGGAATTAAGTTCCCATACTTATCATTTTCCAAAAGACCATCAACAACGTTTGCTATAACGTCAGAGGTTGAGCTCTTGCTCGTCACACTATAGTCCAAAGAAGATGGATCCATAGCGTAGACATAAGAGAATGTTTTGGGAGCATCCGCTTTCTTTTCACTTTGCCCACAAGCAGTTAACAGTAGAGCTGCACTCAAAACAGCACCTGCTCCTAAGAGCCACTTTTTCGATTTCATAAGTAATCTCCTTAAAGATAGTGTTTTCACCATTATACCCTATTTTTTCATAAAAGCAAGGACTTTCGCCAGATTTTTTAGAAAATTCTAACAAATATTTTTTAAAGACTTTTCTATATATTTTTCAACAAAAGAACCCCAAGCATCAAAGGCTTGAGGTTCACTTATTTTAATCCGTTAGTTCCACACAGAAAGCATCCCATGGAGCTAAGGTCTGTTTTTCAACTGCTTCTTTAGCAGTAGTGTTTTCAATCAAGATTGATTTGACTTTTCCTCCTACCGAAAAATCTTGTTTTTCATTGGACAAGTTAGCCACAACTAGGAAGCGGCGCTCACCGTCCTTACGGATATAAGCAAAAACCTTATCAGCCGTATCAAGCAATTTAAAGTCAGCGCGAATCAGCCAACTGTTTTCCTTACGGATTTGAACGAGTTTTTGATAAGTATAGAAAATAGAATCTGGATTTTCCAGTGCTTCTTGAACGTTGATTTCTTCGTAGTTTGGATTAACTGCCAACCAAGGTTGACCTGTTGAGAAGCCAGCATTTTTGCTTTCATCCCATTGCATTGGGGTACGGGCATTATCACGACCAATGACACGGATGCTGTCCATGATTTCTTCAATCGGAACGCCTTTTTCTAGAGCTTCACGCGCATAGTTGAGGGATTCAATATCTTCTACTTGGTCCAGTGTTTCAAACGGATAGTTGGTCATCCCAATCTCTTCACCCTGGTAGATATAAGGAGTCCCCCTCATAAGATGAAGCAAGATCGCAAAGGCTTTGGCAGATTTCTCACGGTATTCTTGGTCATTTCCCCAGATAGAGACGATACGAGGGAGGTCATGGTTGTTCCAGAAGAGGGAATTCCAGCCGTCTTCAACTCCTAACTCAGTCTGCCATTTGTTGAAGATTTCTTTTAATTTCCCTACATTTAACTCTTTTTGGTAGTGCCACTTAGGCTGCCCTTCCTGATACTGAAGACAGATATGCTCAAACTGGAAGACCATAGATAATTCTTGCCCCTTTGGATCTGAGTAGAGCTTGGCAATCTCTGGCGTTGCCCCCCATGTTTCCCCTACTGTCAAGAGATTCTTATCTCCAAAAGTCGCCTGATTCATTTCCTTGAGATAGGGATGGAGCATAGGACCATTATTGACTACTTTCTCATCAGGAATTTTCCCAATCATATCAATAACATCCATACGGAAACCACCAATACCTTTATCAATCCAGAAGTTCATCATCTCATAAATTTTCTGGCGCAGTTTTTCATTCTCCCAGTTGAGATCCGGTTGTTTCTTGCTGAAAAAGTGGAGATAGTATTGACCCGACTTTTCATCGTATTCCCAAGCAGACCCACTAAAGATAGACTCCAAATCATTGGGCTTATCTCGCCAGATATAGTAGTCACGTTCAGGGCTGTCAGGATTTTCACATGCCTCGACAAACCAAGCATGCTCATCCGAGGTATGATTGACCACCAAGTCCATGATGATACGAATATCACGTTTCTTAGCTTCTGCGATCAGTTCATCCATGTCCTCCATGGTTCCGAAAATAGCAGCAATCGCTTGATAATCAGCAATATCATAACCATTATCATCCATAGGACTGTCATAAACGGGAGAAAGCCAAATCGCTGTAATCCCTAGCTTGGCTAGATAGTCTAACTTACTCGTAATTCCTGGCAAATCACCGATTCCATCTCCATTACTATCCATAAAACTCTTTGGATAGACTTGATAGACTACGGCATTGTGCCACCATTTTTCTTGCATCTGTTTACCTCATTATTTTAATAATCTATAGTCTATGATAGCGCTTTTTAAAACTTTGTGCAAGCGTTTGCCTAATCTTTTTAATTTCTTTTTTGACTCCGTAGTTTCCTATCTTCCAATTTTTTATTATAATAGAGGTCAGAGGTAAAAAAATGAAAAAACAAGCTTTTAGTTCTGAACAATATTTGAATCTACAGCGCGACCACATTTTGGAGCGCATCAACCAATTTGACGGCAAGCTCTATTTGGAGTTTGGTGGCAAAATGTTAGAAGATTTCCACGCTGCTCGTGTCCTTCCTGGTTATGAGCCTGACAATAAAATCAAGCTCTTGCAAGAATTGAAAGAGCAAGTTGAAGTTGTAATCGCCATTAATGCCAGCAACATCGAGCATTCTAAATCGCGTGGCGACCTGGGCATTTCTTATGACCAAGAAGTTCTTCGTTTGATTGACAAATTCAATGAGCTGGAAATTTTTGTTGGCTCAGTTGTCATCACACAGTACGCTGGACAACCTGCTGCAGATGCCTTCCGCAACCAGTTAGATAAAAACGGGATTGATTCTTATCTTCATTATCCGATCAAAGGATACCCGACGGATATGGATCACATTATTTCTCCCGAAGGCATGGGGAAAAACGACTACATCAAAACCAGTCGCAACTTGATCGTCGTGACGGCTCCTGGACCTGGTTCTGGAAAATTAGCAACTTGTATGTCCAATATGTACCACGACCAACTTAATGGCATCAAGTCTGGTTACGCTAAGTTTGAAACCTTCCCAGTTTGGAACCTGCCCCTTCATCATCCAGTCAATTTGGCCTACGAGGCTGCAACCGCAGACCTTGATGATGTCAATATGATTGACCCTTTCCATCTCCAAACCTACGGAGAAACCACTGTTAACTACAACCGTGATATCGAAATCTTCCCAGTGCTCAAACGTATGTTGGAACGTATCCTAGGTGAATCTCCATACGCTTCACCAACAGACATGGGTGTCAACATGGTTGGTTTCGCTATTACAGATGATGAAGCTGCTGTCGAAGCTTCTAAACAAGAAATCATCCGTCGCTACTATCAAACTGTTCTTGATTTTAAAGCTGAAAAAGTCGGAGAAACTGCTGTCAAGAAGATTGAACTTCTCATAAACGACCTCGGCATCACACCTGCAGACCGTAAGGTTGCTGTCGCTGCACGCCAAAAAGCAGAAGAAACTGGTGGCCCTGCCCTAGCCCTTGAATTGCCAAATGGGGAAATCGTGACTGGTAAAAACTCTGAACTCTTTGGTCCTACAGCTGCTGCCTTGATCAATGCCATCAAAAAATCAGCTAACATCGCTAAGGAAGTAAAACTCATCGAGCCTGAAGTCGTCAAACCAATTCAAGGTCTTAAAATCAATCATCTAGGTAGCCGCAATCCTCGCCTCCACTCAAATGAAATTTTGATTGCACTTGCAATCACAGCTATGGAAAATCCTGATGCTGCGCGTGCCATGGAAGAACTTGGAAATCTCAAAGGAAGCGAAGCTCATTCAACCATCATCTTGACCGATGAAGACAAGAACGTCCTTCGCAAACTAGGTATCAACGTAACCTTTGACCCATTCTACCAATACGATCGCTTGTATCGCAAATAAAAACTCAAACCTCTCCTTTCTTGGAGAGGTTTTCTCTCTGTTTCAAGAGCAGTCTTTATGATATAATGAAAGAAGAAAACTGAAAGGAACTACCATGTCAAAAGAAGTTATTGTTGAAAGTTTTGAACTTGACCACACCATTGTTAAAGCACCCTATGTTCGCTTGATTGGGGAAGAAACAGGGCCAAAAGGAGATGTCATCTCCAATTATGATATTCGCTTGGTGCAACCGAACGAAGACTCAATCCCTACCGCTGGCCTTCACACTATCGAACACCTCTTGGCCAAACTCATCCGTACTCGAATCGACGGCATGATTGACTGTTCGCCATTTGGTTGCCGTACAGGCTTCCACATGATTATGTGGGGTCGCCATACCAGTGCTGAAATTGCAGCTGTTATCAAGGATTCGCTCAAGGAAATTGCTGAAACCACTACTTGGGAAGATGTCCCTGGAACAACCATCGAATCTTGCGGAAACTACAAGGACCACAGTCTCTTTTCTGCTAAAGAATGGGCAAAACTCATCCTGGAACAAGGAATCTCAGATGATGCCTTTGAGCGCCATGTCATCTAAACACAAAAAGGAACCAGCTTTTTAGCTAGTTCCTTCTTTTTTTATTCTCAAAATCTTGAGTTAGGCTTTTTCACGAATAACCAAAACGCCATCTTCCATATCTGCTTCCAGATGTTTGGCATCTAGATGATCCAAGTGGAAGTCCGTCACCTTATCACGAATTTGTTGTTCAACCACGCGACGGAGTGGACGAACACCCATAACTTCATCATAGCCTTCTTCTGTGATAAGGTCCTTAGCTGCTTGACTAACTTCCAAATCAATGTCTTTCTTAGCCAAGGTTTGGTTGACTTCAGCCAACATCAAGTTCACAATCTTAGAAAGGTCTTCCTTATTCAAGTGTGAGAACTCGATAACTGCGTTAAAGCGGTTAAGGAATTCTGGACGGAAGTATGGTTTCAAACGATCCATTAATTCTGGTTTATCTGCATCTTCTGTCAAGTTAGCTTCATAGCCAAATCCAGCATTTGATGTCGCGATAATGACCGTGTTCTTGAAGTTCACTGTATTGCCTTGACCATCAGTCAAACGACCATCATCCAAGACTTGGAGGAGAAGGGTGATTACTTGAGGATCCGCCTTTTCAATTTCGTCCAAGAGAACGATAGAGTATGGATTGCGACGAACACGTTCTGTCAAGGTATTGCTATTGTCATCATACCCAACATAACCTGCTGTTGTACCGATCAATTTAGAAACGGCTGTGCGGTCACTGTATTCAGACATATCCAAGCGGATGATCGCATCCTTGGTTCCAAACATATCGAGCGCCAATTGCTTAGCAAGCTCCGTCTTACCAACCCCAGTAGGCCCTACAAAGAGGAAGCTACCGATTGGGCGATTGCCTTCATCAAAACCTGCACGGTTACGACGGATAGCACGAGCTACTGCTTCAACTGCCTTATCTTGACCGATAACCTTGTGTTCCAAGCGATGAGCCATATCTTTCAAACGTTCAATGTCTGACGCTCCCATTTGTGACACTGGAATACCTGTCATTCGCTCTACAGACTCAGCCACATCGTTGATGCTTGCAGTCACTTTCATGTCTTCTGTGTGGTTTTCGACTTTTTTCTCCAATTCAGCAATACGTGTCTTGGCATTGAGAGCTGCTTCAAAATCTTCTGCCTCAACTGCTTTTTCTTGCTTGTCTTTTTCTGCCTCAATCTCCCGTTCAACAGCATGAACATCTGTTACAGGATGTTGAGCTGCCAAGTGAGCTGCCGTTACATCGACAAGGTCGATAGCCTTATCTGGCAAGCTGCGTTGAGGAATGTATTGAATCGAATAATCCACTGCTGCTTTCAAGACTTCGTCTGGCAAGATAACATTGTGATGTTGTTGATAGAGGTCACGAATTCCTTGAAGGATTTTAAAGGTATCCTCTGCTGAAGGAGCATTGACCTTCACTTCGTTGAAACGACGAGCAAGAGCTGCATTTTTCAAGATGGTGTTACGGTATTCGTCTTGAGTCGTTGCCCCAATCACTGTCAACTCACCACGAGAGAGAGCTGGTTTGAGAATATCTGCAAGACCTTTAGAACCACTATCTCCACCGATTGAGCCAGCGCCAAGGATTTGGTGAATTTCATCAAAGAAGAGGATAATATTCCCTGCTTCTTTTACTTCATTGACTAGATTTTGAACGTTTTCTTCAAAGCTACCACGGTATTGAGTACCAGCCTCAAGACCTGAGATATCAATAGAAATAATTTCCTTGTTCTTGATGGCAGCCGGAACATCTCCATTCACAATCGCTTGTGCTAGACCTTCGACAACGGCTGTCTTACCAACACCTGCATCTCCGACCAAAACAGGATTGTTCTTGGTACGACGTGAGAGGATTTCAGATGTTTCTTGAATTTCCTTGTTTCGTCCGATAACAGGATCCAACTTACCCTCACGAGCTTCCGCTGTCAAGTTGCGACCTAGTTTAGCAAGGACACCGTCTTGTTTCATACCTGAAACGTGTTGTTGCATTTGTCCATCAACTTCTGCATTTCCTGGCAATTGACCAGTTGCACGATAGTGAGCAAATTCCTCAGGTGTCACTTCACGTCCATTAATCAAGTAGCGACGATTTTCAGAACTATATCCTCGCATACCTCCCATCAATTGGTTAAATAAATCATCCATGTTGTTAAAGTTATTAAAGTTGTTGTTCATATTCTTTACCTCGTTTATTCTTAATTATATGCGATCTCTGATATTGACTATCTTTGACCTTTGTTTTAAAAATTTTAGACTAGCTAACTAGCTACCCTACGTATAATTTCTGGTTTTTCTTTCTTAAATAAGCCTTTTATCATCTTCTTTTCAAAATCTGTTAGATTTAACATAGGCCCCACCCCTTTCTAGGGTATCTATCATACATTTTCAATAAATAGAATCATTGAAAATGAAGTTTTCTAAGGAATTCATTTTCCTTATGTTCCTACTATATCACATTGGTCAGTAAAAGTCAACAATTTTTTGACCAAATTTGACTATTTTTTAAAAAAATTTTTTGAAGTACAAAAAAAGCCTCTAGAAAACGAATTTTCTAGAGACTTTCTCTATCAAGTTTAAGAGAGAAGGAATATTCTCACTTACCAAGTTTCATGTTTCTCCTACGAAAGCCTAAGCTTTACGTTTTACGAAGAATACCAATCCACTCAATGCCAAGACTGCAAATCCAAGTGCAGAAAGGACAGAGGTTGCTTCCCCTGTGTTTGGAAGTTCAGCTTTACCTTTAGTCTCCGTAGCTGGAGGTGTTTGTTTTGGATCCTCTTTTTTTCCTGGATCAGTTGGTTCTGTTCCTGGAGTTGGATTTGTTCCTGGATTATTTGGCGTTGGATCTGGTGTTGGTGCTGGATCTGGCGTTGTTCCTGGATTATTTGGAGCTGGATCTGGTGTTGGTGCTGGATCTGGCGTTGTTCCTGGATTATTTGGAGATGGATTTGGTTCTGGCGTTGGTGTTGGAACAGTGTATTTATTTGTAAATACAACTTCTTTACCATCGGCATACGAAACCTTTGCAGTCAAGAGACCTTGACCATCCGCAACTACAGCGACTGTTACGGTATGCTCGGTCTTATCGTATTCAATACCCTCTTCCTTACCAACTTTTTCAACTAAGGTATAAGTGTAAGTACCTGCTTCTTCGAATGAACGAACAAAGGCTACTTTACCTTCGGCAGTATTCTTAGCTGTAGCTACAACGGCGCCTTTCTCTTTCAATTCGAAAGTATAAGCATCAGCCGCAAGTTCTTTACCTTCAAGTTTCTTAGTTGCTTCAATCGTAGCTTCTACCGCTGGTGCTTTGAAGCTATTCTTGAAGACATTACCTGCTGGATATTCAACAGCTGCCTTCAAAGCGTTGGTTGCTGCATCTTTGGTTACTTTTACCTCCGCAGTCTTTTCTGTATCATAAGTAATACCAGTTGCTCCAGCATTCACTTCTTTTACAGTATAAGTATACTCACCTTCTGCATCATAGTTGATTGCATTAAATGTTACTTTTCCACCTTGGTTTGTTTTTGTATCAATTTTTTGTCCATCTTTGTACAATTCAAATTGGAACTCACCATCAACCAAAGCACGACCAGTCAATTCTTTCGTAAACTCAAGTGTTGCTGATGTAGCTGTTGGAGCTGGTGCTGTATAAGTATTTGTGAAGACACGTTCTGTATCCGCATCTTCTACAGTCGCAACCAATTGGCCTTTACCATCATCCGCAACAGTGACGAACACTTCATACGCATTTTGATCGTAAGTGATTGTTTTATCGTCACCAGCTTTTTCAGTAATAGTGTAAGCGTAATCGCCTGCTGCTGAGAAAGTGACGTTGAAGGCAACTTCTCCTGAGGCAGTATTCTTAGCCGTAGCTACAAGGTCTGAACCTTCTTTCAGTTCAAATGTGTAAGCATCAGCTTCAAGCGCTTTACCTTTCAAGACTTTCTTAGCCTTGATTGTAGCCTGCGCAGGTTTCGCTTTATAGTCATTAACGAAAACTGGTGTTTCACTTGTAACTGTCGCGACAAGTTGGCCTTCGCCATTATCTTTGACTTCTACAGTTGCTGGATGTTCTGTTTTATCATAAGTTACACCAAGTTTATTGCCAACCTTTTCTGTAATAGTATAGTTATATACTCCTGCTGTTGAATAGCTAATTTCAGAAAAACGAATCAATCCACCAGCAGTATTCTTTGCTGTCGCAACAACCTTATCACCCTCTTTCAGTTCAAACTCAAACTCATCTATCTCTAGCTCTTTACCATTCAAAACTTTTTTAGCTTCAATAGCAATTTTTGCTGGAGCAGATTTATATGTGTTTGTGAAGGTTGGTTCTGCAGATGTGACAGTTGCTGTTAAAACTCCATTTTGGAAAGTTGCCGCTACAGTAACTTCCTTGGCTTCTGTATCAAATGCAACGCCTGCAACTGCTGTTGAAGTGTCTTCTTTGATGATGTAGTGATAAGTTCCCGCACCTTTTACTTGGAGATTCTCAAAGGTAATAGTCCCATCAGCTTTTGATTTTGCTGTAGCTACAGGATCCTTCAAGTTCTCTGCAGTAAACAGGTTAAAGGTAAACTCATCTGCTTTTGGAAGTTTATCTGTACGTCCTTCTACTACTTTCTTAGCCGTCACATTGAATACAGCTGGAACAGGTTCGTCTTTAAGATGAATAGTAGAACCCGCAGCACCGAGTTTGACTGTATACTCTTTTTCATCTAGTTTATAACCTGCTGGAGCAGTCTTCTCTTTGATCTTAAACGTTTTACCTTCCCATTTCTGATCATAAGTTTTCGTAAGCGCTACTCCTTTTTCATTCGTAGTCACTTCTGTTGTTTCACTTGCATCATCTGCTGCTGTCACAGTATATACCGCACCCGAAACCGGAGCAAGAGTGAAGGCATCAGTCTTATGAATCTTAATTTGGTAAGCAGTAGATGCTACAATCGTACCAGAAATCAAAGATGTCGCCTCAGCTGTCATATCAAGTGCTCCCGGACGACTTGTATTCTGTGCTAATTTAGTCCCGTCAGCCAATGACAGAGCAACCCTATTTCCTACTTTACTTCCATCATTAGGAGTTGTTGTGTTATAAGAGACTATATAAGAGGTCGTTCCATCTTTAAAAATGATATCAAATGAAGTATAGTTTTCGTTCCACGAAACGGTATAGTCTTGTCCCTCAGTTAACAAAACTGCATCATCTGGAACAGCAGAAGTCCCAACAGTGATATTTGCCTTATACACTTTTAGAGTCTCAGGAATATACTGTGCAGGAGTGTAACTAGTATCATCATTTGGTATAGTATCATGTAATACAATATTTTGTCCTAAGTCTTGTTTCTCTGTATTTACACGTACACGCCAGGTAGACCATGCATCTCCCTTGCTAACCGAACCAATCTCAGCCAGTTTTGGAGAGTTCCAATTTTCAAGGGCAGCACGACCCCCAATTTTAGCATAATTTTCAGTACCAACTTTGGGACCATCAATTGTTTTTGAGGAATAAATATGAGTCACTTCTTGCTTCAATGAGGATGAATTAAAATTAATGCGGGTTTTATTCTGATCCTTTAAGAATCTAAAAGTAACAGAAAAATTCCCTGACACATCCTTTACCTTATCTCCACCAGTTTTCTCTAGATATTTATCCAAATTTTTCAAGGTGATTTTTGCTTTCCCACCTTGATCAGTACCATTTGAAGTCACTTCAGCTTCTCCAATAGTAACTTTTGTTGTCGGATCAATTAAATCCTGACTCCCTTCATAAACTGCCATAGGAGCAGGTATATCAAAGGTAAAATAATCTCCATTATTCAAATGTTCATTATACTGTTTGAGATCAAAGGTCACGCGAAGCTTATATGCTAAATTCGTACGAAGCGAGAAATCTCCTTCTGAACTCACATTTTGCTTAGTATCTGAAGCATCTAACAGATCAATACCTGTAATGACTTGTGTCAATTCTTTTGAAACAGGATTATCTGCTTTAACAATCCCTACCAAAACAGATGCTAGAGCTAAAATAGCAAAAGCTAACGCAGAAAATTTAGAAAGCATGTTTAACGCTTTGCTTTTCGACATTTCTTCTCCTCTTTTCTATATGAAATTTTTATTTCTAATCTCCCTAAGAGATTACATCATACCATTTTGACAACCCCTATCACTAACTAGAGTTTATCTATTGTATTATAACATCTCAATACAATCTATTCAAGTTTAATAACTAGAAAATATATTTTTATAAGATTTTATTATATTTTTCTTTTAAATTTCAACACATTGTCATCATAATGAACAAAGTCTCTCAGTATTTTTCATATGATATGTCAAAAATTTATCTTTTAGATATAGAAAAAAGCCAGTCCTATAGACTAGCTTTCTTTTCATTCTAATTGAATCTTAGCTCAAGGCGTCATCCATTGAAAGAACTTCGTGGAAGACACGTTGTGTCAATTCAGTTTTTTGTTCTGGAGTGAGGTATTTAGTGTTTACACAGTATCCAGAGATACGTACGATAACGTCTTCACCTGACATGATCTTTTCGTAAACATCGTTCAAGTCCATAACGTTCAAGTTAACGTGTTGTCCACCGTTTTCAAAGTAACCATCAAGGATTGTTACCAAGTTATCAACTTGCTCGTCACGAGTCTTACCAAGAGCACGTGGAGAAACTTGAGTTGTCAATGAGATACCGTCAGCTGCGTAACCAAAGTCAAGGCTAGCAAGTGAGTTCAAGTTTTGCAACCATCCACCTTTAGCTTTGTTAGATGGGTTCGCACCTGGTGAGAAGAATTCAAGTTTAGACAAGTTCACAGAACCATCTTCGTTGAGGTATACACCTTTGTGGACTGGTGAGTTACCAGTTTGTTTAGAGTAAGCAACGTTAGATGTGATTGTCAAAAGTGATACAGTAGCTTCTGCGTCTTTGTAAAGTTTGTGGCTACGTAGACGAGTTGTGTAAGCTTCGATCAACCATTCTGCCAATTCGTTTGAACGTGGGTCATCTTCACCCCAACGTGGGTATTCACCGATTGTTTCGTAATCGTAGATGTAGCCATTTTCATCACGGATTGGTTTAACGGTAGCGTATTTAATCGCTGACAATGTATCAACAGTGTTAGCAAATCCACAGATACCGAATCCCATGTTGGCACGTTGTTTAGTTGGCAAGAAGGCCATTTGAACAGCTTCGTAGTTGTACTTGTCAGTCATGTAGTGGATGATGTTCAAAGCATCTACGTAAGTGTCAGTCAACCAGTCAAGAGATTTTTCAAAGTTCGCTTTAACTGATTCGAATTCAAGAACTTCGTCACGGATAGGATCGATGTCAAATACCTTGTAGTCTTTGTGAACATCGTCGTAACCACCGTTCAAACCAGTAAGAAGAGCTTTCAAAACGTTTACACGAGCACCGAAGTACTGGATGTTGTGGCGTTGATCTTCGTTTTCTGGGTCAAGTGGTGACACACAGCATGAGATACAGCTCATTTCTCCATATCCGTCTTTAGCCATTGTTGTTACACCTTCGTATTGGATAGAAGAGTGTTTGTGGCTCATGTGCATACAGTAGCGACGGAAGTTGTATGGCAATTTGTCAGTCCAAAGAACTGTCAAGTTTGGCTCTGGAGAGTTACCGATATTGTCAAGAGTGTTCAAGAAACGGTAGTCCATCTTAGTAACACGGTGACGACCATCGTTACCCATACCAGCCATAGAAGTTGTGATGAAGGTTGGGTCACCTGAGTACAATTGGTCATAAGCTTTTGTACGAGCAAATTTAACTGTACGAAGTTTCATAACGAAATCATCAACGAACTCTTGGATTTCTGATTCAGTAAATGTACCACGAGCAAGGTCACGTTCTGCAAAGATATCCAATACGATTGGCACACGTCCTAGAGATGTAGCAGCACCATTGATAACACGGCAGACAGCCATGAAGGCGATGTTAACCCATTGGATAGCTTCTTTCGTGTTCATCGCTGGTTTGCGGACATCAACTCCGTAAAGGTCACCCAAGCGAACAACTTGTTGCAATGCTTGGTATTGAAGGTTTACTTCTTCACGAAGACGGATTGTTTCTTCATCGATTTCTTTGATCGCATTCCAGTCGTTTACTTTTTCTTGCATCAAGTAGTCTGCACCGTAAAGAGCAAGACGTGCGTAAACACCGATGATACGTCCACGTGAGTAGGCATCTGGAAGACCAGTTACAGTGTGAGCGTGACGAGCACGACGAATGTTTGAAGTGTAAGCACGGAAAATACCGTCGTTAACTGTTGTTACGTATTTAGTGAAGATTTCGTGAACAGCTGGATCTGGTTCGTATCCATTTTCTTTCAAAGTAGTTTCAGCCATACGGATACCACCTTTTGGCATGAAGTTCAATTTGAAGAGTTCATCGTTTTGGATACCGAAGATAACTTCATTTTCTTTGTCGATAAATCCAGCAGGAATATCAGCAATAGATGTTGGACGAGTGTCCATTGGGAAACGAGTTTCTTCGTAGTGTGCTTTTGTTTCTTCTACGATTTTTTTGATGTGAAGTGAACGTTCTGTTGGTCCAGCAAGGAAACTTTCATCTCCATCGTAAGGTGTGTAGTTAGCTTGAACGAAGCGAGAAATACTTGCTTTTTCTTTCCAATCTACGCCTTTGAAGCCTTCCCAAGCTTTATCAAAAATATCTTGTGCTTCAACAACTGTCTTAACAACCATGTTAATGTCCTCTTTTTTCTAGTAACAGTCATCTGTTACATTCTTGAGACAAGTATACCATACAGTAACCGATTTCAACAAGAGAAAAACGGCATTTTAGACGCTTTCTTTTATAATACAGTCTCTTTTTTGTTCTCATCTGTATTATATTTTTGAAAGTAGGGTTGAACTTTCCCATTTTTTCAGAAAAAAGGGTATAATAAATAGAAAATGACACTAGAAAGGGATTGGAATGCTCATATTTCCATTGATAAATGATTTGTCCAGAAAAATCATCCATATCGACATGGATGCCTTTTTTGCTGCGGTGGAAATCAGAGATAATCCTAAGTTAAAGGGCAAACCTGTTATCATTGGGAGCGACCCCAGGCAAACAGGTGGGCGTGGTGTCGTTTCTACCTGTAGCTATGAGGCGCGAGCTTTTGGTGTTCATTCGGCCATGAGCTCTAAAGAAGCTTATGAGCGCTGTCCCCAAGCTGTCTTTATCTCAGGAAATTATGAAAAATACAAGGCTGTGGGACTTGAGATTCGTGCTATTTTTAAACGCTACACTGATTTGATCGAACCTATGAGTATTGACGAGGCTTACTTAGATGTGACGGAAAATAAACTTGGTATCAAATCAGCTGTCAAAATAGCTCGCCTCATCCAAGAGGATATCTGGCAGGAACTACACCTGACTGCTTCTGCAGGTGTTTCCTATAACAAATTCCTAGCTAAAATGGCTAGTGACTATCAAAAACCACATGGTTTGACAGTTATCCTCCCAGATCAGGCTCAAGACTTTCTCAAACAAATGGACATTGCTAAATTCCATGGCGTGGGCAAAAAAACAGTTGAACGCCTTCATGAAATGGGCATTTATACTGGTGCAGACTTATTGGACGTTTCTGAAATCACTTTAATCGATCGGTTCGGCAGACTCGGTTTTGACCTTTATCGAAAGGCAAGAGGTATTCATAACTCACCGGTCAAACCCGACCGCATTCGTAGGTCCATTGGCAAGGAAAAAACCTACGGAAAGATCCTACAAGTAGAAGAAGACATTAAAAAAGAGCTGACTCTTCTCTCCGAAAAGGTGGCTCACAATCTCAGCAAGCAGGACAAAGCTGGAAAAATCATTATCCTAAAAATACGATATGCTGACTTCTCCACTCTGACTAGACGAAAAAGCCTCCCACAAGCAACACAGGACGCTAGTCAAATTTCTCAAACTGCCCTTCAACTCTACGAAGAACTAGCTGAAAAAGAAAAAGGTATCCGTTTACTAGGAATTACGGTGACAGGATTTTAAAAAGCTTGAAGGAAAATTCCCTCAAGCTTTTTTCTTATACAAATAAACGTACAAAACTATAAAGCAACAAGACGCTACCGAGTACAATACGGTATTTACCAAAGAGTGTAAAGTCGTGCTTCTTCACATAGCTGGTCAAGAAACGAATGGCAACCATGCTGACCGCAAAGGCAACACCCATAGCAACCAAGAGTAAGAACAGTTGTCCAAAACTCAAGAGTTGACCTGCTTTGATAAATTTGAAAATCTTTAAAGCACTAGCTCCGAACATAACAGGAATTCCGAGATAGAAGGTAAACTCTGTTACGACTGAGCGGCTTGTTCCATTCAACAAACCACCAACGATAGTCGCACCTGAACGGCTTGTTCCTGGAAAGAGGGCGAGGACTTGGAAGAGTCCAATGTAAAGGGCTGTTTTATAAGGCAACTTGTCTAGCTCTGTTACTGTTGGTTCAATGGCTTGCGCCTTATTTCGTTTTTCAAGATAGATAAAGGCAACCCCATAGATAATCAACATGATCGCAACTGAAACCATGTTATGGAAGTTAGCATCAAACCAATCATCTAGTTTAAAAACCAATAGCAAAGGCAAGGTCGCAACGAAGACTTTTGACCATAATTGCCAAGTTCTACGAACTTCGACCTTAGTTTTACCAGGTTTGAAAGGGTTAAGCTTGTTAAAGTAAATGACCATAACTGCTAAAATGGCACCAAGCTGGATGACAACATTAAACATGGACATGAAGGCTTCATTTTGGTCCTTGTATTGTACAAATTCTTCTACCAAGATCAAATGGCCAGTACTTGAAATGGGCAACCATTCTGTAATTCCTTCAACAATCCCAAAAAAGATTGACTTCAAAATTTCAATAAAATACATACATTACTCCTTTTTCTGTCCTCTATTATAGCATAATTTCGGATGTTGCGATAGGTTTTTTAGAAGGCGCCGATGCTACCACCGCCACCTCCTCCTGAGAATCCTCCACCTGAACTTCCACTTCCAGAAGATACAGAGTAATTGCTAGCTGTATTTGCGACAGCAGTATATTGCTTGATTTGTGCAGTTGAGGTGTAGAACTGTGAGTGCCAACCATAGGCTACATAAAGATTCAAATCTGGATTTTCAAGCTGAATATGGCGGACTTTCATTAACTTGCTCACCTTCTTGGCATAACCAAAGAGAGTCGCATAGACCAGTAGACGGTTCCAAAGGACGATGCTCTCTAGCTCGGCCTGATCCAGATGAGCGATATCCCGAAGCATATTTTCAAAACTCGTCCAGAGATAGAAGATCTCCGCTCCCTCCTCTGTTAGAACTCCATCGCGATAGGCTCCTCGCGTGGCAAGATAAACCCAGAAACTAGCCCCTAATCCTGTCAATCCTAAGAGTAGAAATGGGATTGAAAAGAAGCCATGTGTTTTCCAGCTATAATAAAAGAAAAGCAGTCCACCTAGAGCTGTTATGGCTGAACAGACCCGCATCCCAAGAGCAAGGCGACGTTCCTCACTTGTCAAGGGACGATAGTAGCTTGGGATACGAAGTACATGGACCTTATCCTTGACACAAGACTGAATGCGTTGAAGTCTTCCTTCAAAGGAGCGTTTGAGACGCGAGCCTGTTTCTCGGATATGTTTTTCATCTGACTCTTTGGCACCACGGTAAAGGGAAGATGAAACTTGGTAATCAGGGAAGAGCTCTGAAATAGCCAATTCTTTCTTATTTGACAAAGTCATGCGCAGGCATTCCTTCTCAAAATTGGACAAACCCTTTTCACTGATAATGCGCACATAAGGTTCCTCATCCCTTTGAAAAATAGATAAATGACCTCGATCGACTAAATCCAACAAGGTTGCCTGAATCAAACGTTCAAAAGTAAATTTACCAAACCCTGATTTGTTTAGGGGATTGACTTCCTCTAAGGAAGTTGAATACACAGCTTCTGCTAAAACCATTGGAGGCAAATCCATCGGTGGTTCGTAGAGTCGATGATCTTTTGGAAAGACCTTTTTAATGCTTGTACTCTGACAAAACTTCCTATAGAAGAGAGGAACTAGAAGTAAGAGACTCATAAAAATGACGGGAAATACCCATTTCATCATTATCTCACTTTGCGCTTTTTCTGTCGCTATATTGCTTTCAATCCGGTTAAAATCCGTTAAACGTTCTTCCTCTAATCCTTGATCTGGAGCTCCTGCAAAAGCACTTCTCGGCCAGTATGCGTGTAATTCGATCTGTCGCTTTCTAGGAAGGTCTTTCATTTTGACATGATAGAGATTATTTGCTTTTTCAACACTAGAGTCCCTTAGGAGTTGGCCTGCATGAAAATAGAGTTTCTCTGCTGGAGTATCAGAGCTAACCTTAAACTCAATCTCTTTGATGTCTCCACTACTATCTGTCAAGGGTTGCCAATTTAGCTCTGCGATATCCTTATATAAGAAGAGAAGGTTTGTTAGTTTCCAGGTAACCGTTACACGAACAGTATCTCCAGCATATCCAGCATTGTAAATTTTTACCTTGTAGCCGTCCTCTTCCTCCATGGTATAGAAGGAAGCATTTTGAACAATTCTTCCATTTTTAGAAACCTGAACGGTCGGATCGGGATCAATGTCAAATCCTTCTGGCATTTTCCCAGCTTTCCCGAGTCCAACTAACTGACCATTATAATCATCTCCAAAGCGGTAGGTAATTGTTTCCTTAAAAATTGCAGTATTATCTGCATGAATATTCAAATCACCCTGATAGGATAAGATATCAAAGTCTACTGCAAAAACCAGGTTCGGTATAAATAATAAATAAGTAAATACCAAAGCCAACAGCCATCTTTTTTTCATAATCGGTTCCCTTTCAATCTTTTTACCATTATATCATTTTTTATAAGTAAAGGCTTACTTGTATTGAAAATCTCACTATTTTTAGATACAATAGAGAGAGTCATTTTTAGACTAGAAATAGGAGAAAACATGAAAAAATTATGCTTATCTATCCTTGCTAGCTTATCCCTTACCTTAGGACTAGTTAGCCAAGTCCAAGCCGACGAATATTTACGCATCGGGATGGAGGCTGCTTACGCCCCCTTCAACTGGACCCAAGACGACGATAGTAACGGCGCCGTCAAAATCGACGGTACCAACCAATATGCCAACGGCTACGATGTTCAAATCGCTAAAAAGATTGCCAAAGACTTAGGCAAGGAACCTTTGGTTGTGAAAACCAAATGGGAAGGACTTGTTCCAGCACTTACTTCTGGCAAAATCGATATGATCATTGCCGGTATGAGCCCGACCGCTGAACGCAAACAAGAAATTGCTTTTTCAAGCAGTTACTATACTAGCGAACCGGTTCTTTTGGTCAAAAAGGACTCTGCCTATGCGAATGCCAAATCTTTGGAAGACTTTAGCGGAGCAAAAATCACGTCTCAACAAGGTGTTTATCTTTATGACCTGATTTCCCAAATTCCAGGTGCCAAAAAAGAAACAGCTATGGGTGACTTCGCTCAGATGCGTCAAGCTCTGGAGGCTGGTGTTATTGATGCCTATGTTTCTGAACGACCTGAAGCAATGACCGCTGAGTCTGCTAACGCTAAGTTCAAAATGATCCAACCCCAACCGGGTTTCAAAACTGGCGAAGAAGATACAGCTATTGCCATTGGACTTCGTAAAGATGATAGTCGCATCAGCCAAATCAATGCCAGTATCGAAACCATCTCTAAGGATGAGCAAGTAGCCCTCATGGATCGTATGATCAAAGAGCAACCTGTGGAGTCTACAACAACTGAGGAAGAAAGTAGTTTCTTTAGCCAAGTTGCTAAGATCCTTTCTGAAAACTGGCAACAACTCTTGCGTGGTGCTGGTATCACACTCCTAATCTCCATTATCGGAACCATCACAGGTCTCCTTATCGGACTTGCAATCGGGGTCTTCCGTACCGCTCCACTATCTGAGAACAAGGCAATGTACGCCCTACAGAAATTAGTCGGTTGGATTCTCAATGTCTATATCGAGATCTTCCGTGGTACACCGATGATTGTTCAATCCATGGTTATCTACTATGGAACTGCCCAAGCTTTTGGTATCAACCTTGACCGCACACTAGCTGCTATCTTCATCGTCTCAATCAATACGGGTGCCTACATGACAGAGATCGTCCGTGGTGGTATCCTAGCAGTAGACAAGGGACAGTTTGAAGCTGCAACTGCTCTCGGTATGACCCACAATCAAACCATGCGTAAGATTGTCCTACCTCAGGTTGTCCGTAATATTCTACCCGCTACTGGTAATGAGTTTGTCATCAACATTAAAGATACCTCTGTATTGAACGTTATTTCAGTTGTTGAGCTTTATTTCTCAGGAAATACTGTAGCAACACAAACTTATCAATACTTCCAGACCTTTACCATCATCGCCGTGATTTACTTTGTCCTCACCTTTACTGTGACCCGTATCCTACGCTTCATCGAACGTCGTATGGACATGGATACTTACACTACAGGTGCTAACCAAATGCAAACGGAGGATTTGAAAAAATGACACAAGCAATCCTTGAAATCAAACACCTCAAAAAATCCTATGGGCAAAACGAAGTGCTAAAAGACATTTCTCTCACCGTCCATAAAGGAGAGGTTATTTCCATCATCGGGAGCTCTGGAAGCGGAAAATCAACCTTCCTTCGTTCAATTAATTTACTCGAAACACCTACAGAGGGAGAGATTCTCTATCGAGGAGAAAATGTCTTAGAAAAAGGCTATAACCTCACCCATTATCGTGAAAAACTCGGTATGGTTTTCCAATCTTTCAATCTCTTTGAAAATCTGAATGTCCTTGAAAATACGATTGTTGCCCAAACGACTGTACTCAAACGCGACCACTCTGAAGCTGAAAAAATTGCCAAAGAGAATCTCGAAAAAGTTGGCATGGGAGAACGTTACTGGCAAGCCAAGCCGAAGCAACTATCAGGTGGTCAGAAACAACGCGTGGCTATCGCCCGCGCGCTCTCCATGAATCCTGATGCCATTCTCTTCGACGAACCAACATCTGCTCTTGACCCTGAAATGGTTGGAGAAGTCCTCAAAATTATGCAGGATTTGGCTCAAGAAGGCTTGACCATGATCGTCGTAACCCACGAAATGGAATTCGCTCGCGATGTCTCTCACCGTGTCATCTTTATGGATAAGGGTGTCATTGCTGAAGAAGGCAGGCCTGAAGAACTCTTTACAAATCCTAAAGAAGACCGGACAAAAGAATTTCTTCAACGCTATCTCAGCTAATAAACAAAGACTGCATTCTTTATGCAGTCTTTTTAATTTGTAATTGTAAAGAAAAGGCAGACTCGATTCAGGAATCTGCCTGTGACCACAGTTTAATCTTCAAATTTTTCATGATTTTTTTCATAGAAATCGATTAAACCAAGAGCTGTTTCAAATGAAATATTTTTAACTTTTGCGCGTCCTTGTGCTAGAGCAATGATAGACATTTCACGCGCATTCGTTTCTTTAGAGATACGGTAGCCTGTGATTTTCTTATCACGAACCCAGCCAACAACTGCTTCTACTTTTTCAAAGTTCGACTTAGCCATGTTCTTCTCCTAAATTATTCTTTACAATACTTAATTGTATACGTTTTTATTTCGTTTGTCAATAAAAAAACATATATACGTTGTAACTATATTATTCTGCATATTTTTATTTGGCTTTTAAAGCCGATAATATATGAGTTCTTATGTCCTCGACTCCATTAGGATTTGCTGGTAGGAAGATTGTATTATTACCCTCTTTATCTGCAAAATTATTCAACGTATCTAAATACTGGTTCGTTAATAGGATAGACATGATTTGTTCTTCAGTTAGCTCAACATTGGCTCCCTTTAACTCTTGGATAGAATCAGCTAGTCCGTCAACAATTGCTTTACGCTGCTCTGCAATCCCTACACCATGTAGGCGATCTTTTTCTGCTTCAGCTTCTGCTGCGGTCACGATTTTAATCTTATCTGCTTCAGCAAGCTCTTGCGCCGCAACTCTCTTACGTTGAGCCGCGTTAATTTCATTCATTGATTGTTTTACTTCAGCATCAGGTTCAACCTTAGTAATCAGCGTTTTGACAATGATATACCCATATGTAGACATTTCTTCAGCCACTTGTTTTTGAACTTCTAAGGCGATTTCATCCTTCTTCTCAAACAACTCATCTAGGGTTAGCTTTGGTACAGATGAACGCAAAGCATCTTCAATATAGGATTTAATTTGGGCTTCTGGACGCATCAATTTATAATAGGCATCTGTGACATTGTTTTCATTTACTCGATACTGAGTTGCCACATTCATCGTTACAAATACATTATCTTGCGTCTTTGTCTCTACAACAATCTCACTTTGCAACAAGCGTAGTTGAACTCTTGCCGCAATCCTATCAATTCCAAAAGGAGCTCGTAAATGAATACCACTATTGCTCAACTTTTGGTATTTACCAAAGCGTTCTATGATAGCGACAGATTGTTGTCGAACCACATACACAGAACTAACCATAATCACTGATGCAATCACCACTAAAAACAATAAAACAAGTAAAATTTGTAAAACCATGAGAATCTCCCCCTTTCGTCACCCTCATTATAGCACCATCATCATTATTACGCAAATAATATGATAATAATTTTATTTTAGCTTAAACTAACATATTATACAACGTTTCGTTCCCATTCAAATTAATATAAGATGGGTCAAACTTTTCCATTCGATGAATCAATCCAGCATAGTCATGCTTATTGGCAAGAGCTACCCCAATCAAGACAGGGCCTGTCCCCTTGCTTGCTCGTTTGATATATTCAAAACGAGTGATGTCATCATTTGGCCCCAAAATGTCATTTACAAACTCTCGTAGAGCTCCTGGACGTTGTGGGAAATTCACTACAAAGTAATGCTTGATTCCATCGTAAATCAAGGCACGTTCTTCCATCTCTGGCATGCGGTTGATATCGTTATTCCCCCCAGAAATGATACAACAAATCGTCTTGCCTTTGATATAGTCTGATAAAACTTCCAAGGCTGCAACGCTGGCAGCTCCGGCTGGTTCTGCTACAATACCTTGCTTAGAATAAAGATCAATCAAGGTTTCAGAAATCAATCCCTCGTCCACCCCAATCAGCGTTTCAACATTCTTTCGGGTTGCTTCATAGGTTAATTGCCCAACCTTCTGTACGGCTATCCCATCAGCAAACTTATCAATTTCTTTGAGCTTAACTGGTCCCCCAGCTTCAAAGGCTGCTTTCATAGAGCGAGCACCATTAGCTTCTACTCCGATCACTTCAATAGTCGGGTTGGTTTCCTTAATATATGTAGAAACACCGGCAATCAATCCGCCACCACCTACTGGTACAAGTACTGTATCAAAATCAATAGACTCTTTACGGGCTTCTTCAAGAATTTCATAGGCTACAGTCCCTTGACCAGCCTGAACATGCGCATCATCAAAAGGATCGATGAAGGTGCGGTTTTCTGTTAATGTAAATTCTTGTGCTGCCTTAGCAGAAGCATCAAAGGTATCCCCAACCAACTTGATCGTCACAAACTCTCCACCGAAAAAGCGAACCTGCCCAATCTTTTGTTGCGGTGTTGTAATAGGCATAAAGATCGTTGCAGGAATCTTCATCTCATTACAAGTATAGGCGACACCTTGGGCATGATTTCCCGCAGAGGCACAGACTACACCACGCTCGCGTTCTTCTTTTGATAGTTGAGAAATGGCATAATAGGCTCCACGAATTTTAAAAGAGCGAACTCGTTGCGCATTCTCCTTTTTGAGATAAATCTTTGCTTGGTATTTTTCTGATAAATAATGATCATATTCTAGTGGTGTATCAACTACTACACCACTCAAAACTTTGTGGGCTTTCACCACATCTTTTGCACTTAGCATTGTCTCCTCCTCAAGTACTTTTCAAGATAAAAAACGAGTTAGGTACCCCCAACTCGCCTTCTGTCTCTCTTTACAAGAATTAATTGTAGATTTTGAATGCGTCGTCGTCGTTTTTACCAACGAAAGGCATTGCTTTACGCAATTCTGCACCAACTTTTTCGATTTCAAGGTTAGCTGCTTGTTCACGGTAAGCAGTTAATTTTGGACGACCAGCCTTGTAGTCATTCACAAAGTCATTTGCAAATTTACCATTTTGGATATCTGCCAAAACAGCTTTCATGTTTTCTTTCACTTGCTCAGTAATCACACGTGGACCTGATACATAGTCACCGTATTCAGCAGTGTTTGAAATAGATTGACGCATTTTCTTGAATCCACCTTCATAGATCAAGTCAACGATCAATTTCATTTCATGAAGAACTTCAAAGTAAGCCAATTCTGGGGCATAGCCTGCTTCTGTCAAGACTTCAAAACCTGCTTCGATAAGGGCAGTCAAACCACCAC
>CAUVSV010000006.1:0-82949 GCA_963554735.1 Streptococcus oralis | reverse complement strand
GTGAGAAAAACTAGCCACACTTCACATTATTTGATGTACATTCATAAGATCCTGTAAACCAACGTCCACAACGTCCTGCTAATGTAAGTTGAACAGCTGTAAACCAACCAGAACCTGATTTACCAGAAAGCTCTTGGTTTTTTACTTCAAAGTCAAGTGTATCAATTTCTTTATGATTGTTATTTTTTCTCATTTTTTTCTACTCCTACTCACTATGGTTTAAACCTAGTTCTATACTCTCCAAAGAAAATGAAAATTTAAGTAAAAGAATCATTAAAAACAGTTTAATTTCTACAAAGTTATATTAACTTAAAATTTCATTTTCAAATTGATGAGTATCGAAATCTAGGCTATCCGCATTTCACATTGTTCGTTGTGCATTCGAAAGAGCCTGTGAACCAGCGTCCACAACGTCCCGCCAATGTAAGTTGAACAGCTGTAAACCAACCAGAACCTGATTTACCGGAAAGTTCTTGGTTTTCAACCTCGAAACTTAGTGAATCAATCTCTGGACGACTTGTATTTTTAGGCATAAGGTTACCTCCTTCCTTCTTTTAGATGATCATCTTTACAGTAACTAGTATAAACTCTAGTATTGGCTAAGTAATGAGTAAATCGTGCAAGTTTCTTATTTTCGAGAAAAATTTTTATAGTGCCCAATTAAAAAGTAGCTGAACAATCTCTTGCTCAGCTACTTTTTAATCTTCTTGTCCAACTAATGATTTTCAAAACACCACATACAAGCAAGGCTAGATTAAATACCACATAAAATCCTGTAAAACTGATCAGACCATTCTGGGATAAATCTTCCATATAAAGGGTCGGTTCAGTAAAGAACAGATAAATTCCATAGACCTCTATGAAAATAAGAAAACTGACAAAACCAATAAGGAAAAGTCCACTTGCAATAAGAAAGAGTCTCCATAAAAGAATGAGAATTCCTCCTACTGCTAAAAAAATTACTGGGATAAGGGGTAAATCTTTCATGACTTTCTCCTTTCTAGTCAATCAACTGACGATAATGGGTGGCAAGAGAATAATCAAACTCTTCTAATTTTTGAACTAAGGCCAAATACTCCTCTTTCTCATAATCTTCAAAGTCCTCGCCTCGATGATTCTGAAGAGCAATTTCCAATTGACTAGTGAGTTCTTGTTTAGAAAAACTGTAATCCCCTGTCACTTCCTCATAATGTTCCTTTAGCTCCTTGTAGGCTTGGTATTCTTCAGGTGTTTGAAATCCCTGTACCAAGGCCTCTTCCAATTGATAATAGGTATCTTCCATCATAATCGTCACCTCGTTTCTTTCTATCTTTATTTTACCGCGCTTTTCTTTTCTTGTCCGCTATTTATATATATTTTTTAATCCAATTCAAAAGAAAGTTGTTCTTGCTTTTCTTTTTCTTTTTCGTGGAATTGTCTTAAGGCCTGATCAATAATATCTAAATCCGTTTCTGTTTCAATCAATGGCGCGAGTACATTGTATTCGGCCTTTTTAGTTTGATAATCCTCTTCCTTTGGAAAATTTTTCTCAATTTCAACTTTAGCAGTAGTCCATTTATCCTTTAATTCATCCAATAAGTTCTGAGTTTTCACTTGGTCCTCTTTAATGTGATCAATCGTATGTTGGAGCCTTTGAATTGTCCCCAAAGGAGAATACAAATCTAAACTGACAGAATACAGATTTTCTCCTACAATCTTAACAGAGAAAGTTTCAGGAAGAGGTTGATTTGTTGGAAGACTAAGCATTTTAATGTCAAATCCTCGATAACTGGCTAGGGTACGAAATTCTTTGCTGTCTGATTGATTATGACGGATAAGACGGTGTAGGGATTCCCCTGCTTCAGCTCGTTGATCAAAAAATTGCTTGCCTACTGTCATAGAAAATGCTTGGTCTTTCGACATTTCAGACTGTTGAATGTCGCCTTCATACTTGCTTAATCGTTTCTCAAGAATGGGCATATTTTCTTCACAGTAGGAGATTGTATGACGATAGTGATCCTTGCTGCGTTGAAAGGCGCGTCTTTGATTTTCTAATAGGGTTAGATCATTCTCTAGTTCCATCTTATATTTGAGATAAGGATTACCTGTTGCTAGTGCCTTAAAATCAGAAGCTGTCATGGTCTGCTCATCAATGTCTTCTGCAGCACGAATCGGCTCCTTAGAAGTCATAATCTGCTTAATATAACGGAGTTTGTTCTCCTGAGTTGCCCATAGATAATTATCAAATGAACCTTTTGTAATGTAGTGGTAAATATCCACTTCCTTGTTTTCATTTCCCTGTCGGATAATACGTCCATTGCGTTGCTGAATGTCACTTGGTCTCCACGGTACATCTAGGTGATGAACTGCTTTCATCTTGCTCTGAACATTTAAACCTGTTCCTCCTTTTTCAGTTGAGGCAAGGAGAATCCGCACCTCTCCTGCATTAACCTTTCGAGATAAACTATTCTTCTTTTCATCACTATTGGCATCATGTACAAAGGCAATTTCTTTACTAGGGATTCCTCTATCAACTAATAAAGCCTTCATTTCAGAATAAACATCAAAGCCATTATCTTTTTTCTTAGGTGTGCCAATATCTGAAAAAATCATCTGAGTAGCCTTATTTTCCATTCCTTCACGATAAATTCTCTCAACATTATCCACTACCTGAAGCAGTTTATGATTGTCTGCTAGACTATAACTAGAGTCCAATAAACGCATATCAATTGCTAGTTTTCGTGCCTCACCCGTAATTTTTAACATGTTATCCTGGCTCGGATCAACTGTTCCACATTTGACCGCATCTGACCTCATAACCAATTCTTCTAAATAGAGTTTCTGATTTTCAGTTAACTCACTCTCAATAGGAATAATATGGACTTCTGGGACAGGTAAATCCAACATATCTTGTGTTTGAATGTCGGCTGTTTCTTTATAGATTTTCATCAACTCAGGAAGATTGACAAATTTTTTAAATCGCTTCTTAGGTTGGTACTTATCCCCTGTAGGAGCTAATTCCATAGAGTTTTGAATTTCTCCAAAAGCACCTACCCAAGAGTCAAAATAATCAACTTGATAGCGTTTTAAGATATCTGGTTGAATGTAGTTCATCATAGTGTAGAGCTCACTAATAGAATTGGAAACTGGTGTTCCTGTCGCAAAGACAATGTTTTTAAAATCATGTTCTTCCTGAATCTGTCGAACCTTCATTTCCATATCCACATTCTTCTTAGACGTTGTATTGGTAATCCCTGCTACATTTCCAAGTCCAGTAATCGGACGTATATTTTTAAAGTGATGTGCTTCATCCACAAAAAGAAAATCAATTCCTAAGTTTTCAAAATCAATAAAGCTATCACGATTGAAGCGTTGGAGTTCTTCCAATTGTCTCTCTAAACCACTAATTGATTGTTCCGCTTCTTTAACGGTATACTTATTTTCAGAATGTGTTTTAATCTCTCGTAGTTCATTGAGTTTATCCTCAATATAGTTCATCTGTCTTTCCTTACTGACAGGGATTTTTTCAAATTGAGAATCCCCAATGACAATGGCATCATAATCTCCTGTAATAATACGTGACACAAATTGTTTTCTTCTCGCCTTCACAAAATCTTTCTTAGTGGTCACAAAGACCTTTTTAGTAGGGAAAAATTTCATGATTTCTTGACCAAATTGAGCAGACAAACTAGAGGGCACTACATACAAGGGCTTATGAACCATCCCCAACTCCCTTAATTTAAACCCAGCACCAAGCATGGTCAAGGTCTTTCCTGAACCTACCTCGTGAGCTAATAAGGCTCTTTTTTCTTCTACGATTCTTTGAATGGCATTCTCTTGGTGAGGACGAAGACTAATGTTTTGAGCCAAGCCATCAATAACTAAATGGCTACCGTCATACTCTCGACTAACCGTTCGATTATAAAGACGATTGTAGCTTTCCTCAATGATTTGTTGGACTTCTGGATACCGTGAGACAAATTCTTGAAAGAGCTCTTGTAAATGCTGCTCTTTTGCTCTTAGAACAGAGGTTTTTTCCAAATCTGTGATAGTCTTTTTCTTTTCCCCTTCCGTAACAGTCATAGTAATCGTCGGTTGGTTCGAATTAAGTAAATTCTCAAAGATCTTTCTTCCTGTATCATAACGTGACCCACTAACTCCAAGACTACTATCTTTGGCACTTGGATATTGATAAGCAAATGATGTCCTTAAGTGAACCTGGCCATCGACAGGATTCACTTCAATGACTTGTTCAACATCTGGCGAAGACAATTCAAATTCATGATTGGTAAAACATTCAAAGGCAAATTTACCATAAACGGATTGAGGAATCCAACGTGAGCCTATATTAAACTCAATATCTGCCAGATGAATCCGTGGAGGACAGACAGATTCTAACAAATCTAAAGCATGGCTCCAATCACATTCTTGATTGTTTTCCTCTACTAACAGTTGAACTACTTCTATCTTATTGAGAATGTCTCCTGATAAAAACTGGTTCTTAGAAAGATATTTTCTTTCTCCTCTTAAATAGCTTTCTGGATCCATTAAAACCTGATCCCCTAACTCATCTAAAATAGCTGCTTGGCTATGTTCAGGGTAAATTGATACCATATAGTCTAAATCAACCCCTCTACCATCCGATAAACTGGAGTTTAAGGCATCTAAAGCCGTTGATACTCTTGTAATCACTCTCTCGGGCCTAACCAATGCTTTCTCAAAGGCTAAAGATTTTTTATATTTTACTTTCTGACTTTTAGAATCAATGTATTCATCTTCTAAACTAGCTAGTAAGGAATACTTATCGTCACTATCAAATAAGTTCCGATTAACGGAGGCATTCAAGTATCCAAATTGACTTACAAAATGGTCATAGTCACGATTGAGTTTACTAAGTAATACCTGAAAATCAGACCGACTATAATCTGGATGACGTTGAATTTCAATTAAGGCCTGATAGGTCTCTCTTAGATCAACCATTCCCCTAATGCGACTAATGTCCTTATCCGATAAGGGACTTTCATAAAAGACAGTTTTTTTGAACAGTCCCTTATATTTCCCTCTTTTGCTCGCTTCTTCTGACTTGTATACATCTAGTGCTTCCTCATCTGTCAAATGAAGTTGCACGAATCGATCTATTTTATGTTCAGACAAAGAACTGTCCCAGGCTTTAAATTCTCCCTTCTCGTCTACATAATAACTAATTTCGTCTACTTTTGAACTTTTCCGAATGCCATGCGTATCTCGATAATAAATTTGATTTCCCTCATATCCAAAAGAATAGAGCGCTAAGTCCTCACGTATACGACTTGGGATAGAATTATCCACTTCTTCTTGGATAAATACAGGTGCTTTCAAAGAATTGTCAATTTGTTTATGTGCTTCCACATTCTCTAATGCTTTCATTATATCAGTAGATAATGTTTCTGATACCCCCTTAACATTGAGGGTTCCTCCATTAAAATTACGTACCTCATATTCACCCAAAACTTGTGTATTGTATTTCCCTTCAAAATAAGGATTGATCCAGACACGCTTATCCTCCTCAAATGGAATAGAGCCACTAAAAACAAGTTCCTCCTCATTAAGATTCTTTGCTTGATCCTTTTGAAAGAAGAGGAGGTCTGTGGTTACTCGAGTACCTGCAATCTTTTTAAAAGCCGTATCCGGCAAACGTACTCCCCCTAAAAAATGAGTGTTGGTTTTAATCTCTTGTAAGACATTATCTGTCCGCTTATCCATTGTCCCGATAGATGAGATGATCGACACTTGTCCTCCGTCTCTTACTAAATCAAGTGAGTGTTTGACAAAGTAATCATGAATCATATAAGGTTTATCATAGTTTTTATCGGCAATGCGAAAATTTCCAAAAGGAACATTCGTTAAGACTAAATCAAAACTATTATTTTGATAGGGAACTTCCTCAAATCCTCGCACTTCAATATGGGTATTGGGGTGGAGTTGTTTTGCGATTGCGCCTGTCACACTGTCTAATTCAACCCCATAGAGTTCTGATTTCTCTCGTATACTTCTAGGCATAGCTGCAAAAAAATTTCCAGTCCCCATAGAAGGATCTAGTATCCTTCCTCCTTCAAAACCATCATCCAGTAATTTTTGCCAAATCTGGCGAATAATCATTGGGTCTGTATAATAGGCTGTGAGGGAACTTTGTTTCATGGTGGAGTATTCTGACTTACTTACTAAACTCTTGAGAGCTAAACGCTCTGATTCATACTTTGGATTGAGTTCATCAAAAAATTCATTGGCAAGACCACCCCATCCAACATACTTGGCTAGTAGTTCTTGTTCTTCTGGACTTGCTTGTCGTCCCTCTTTTTCTAATCTTTTAACAAGATCAATTGCGGCGATATTCGTTTCAATTTTTTCTCGATTTGTCTTAGGGTAAAAGTCCTCTAAATCATCTGGAAAAACAAAATCTTGAACGGGGACATCCGTCTCTTCCATATCTGAAATAAGCGTTTCTGTTTCCTTATCCTTATCTTTTTCCTTTTCATTTTCATTTTCTTCTTCCAGATAGGAAAACAAATCTATTTCCTGACTTTCACTTGATGGATCAATCTCAATCTCTGAATCTTCTTTTTCAAGTTCTACGAAAGACAATACTTGTTCAATCTCTTCCAAACTGTTCAAGTATAAGATAGGATTCTCTTCAAATAACTGGTTGGAATCATTGAATAACTCTAATCGAACTAAGTCATTTAAGTGTGCATTTTCAATCGAAACCAACTGAAATACTTGTCCTTTATAACTTACTTGTGAACCGATTGGATATTCCCTCAAAGCTTCTTCTACAATTTTATCGACATTAGAAAAGGAGTTAGTTTCTTCCGTTTCCTGCTCAATATCACTTGAAGGAGATAAAACTTCCTCTACTTGATTAGACTTTTCGCTTTTAGCTTTTACTTCATCAAAATGAGTAATTATCTTCAGCTTTTGTGTCAGTGGGAGTTGTGTGTAGTTTTCTTCATGATGGACAAGATCCGTAACGGTATCTAAAGTAGCCATCAATTCTGAACCTAAATAGGCTAGAACATCTCCCTCTTTTTCTTCAAAATGAATCTCAAGAACCTCTTTTTTTAGTTCTTTGGAATCAACCATTAGAAGAAACTCCTCTATATCTCTACTAATGCGGTCAGATAGATTATTCGCAACCCGATAGACATTGACTAAATTGACATCCTGATTCTGATGAAATACAAGCTCACTCAATGGTGTTAGCTTCTCTTTTTCAGATTGGATGTAAAATCGAGTGAAAAGATTATAGGTTGCGACTTCTAGCACCAAGTTTTTCTCAAAATTACTTAATTGAGATAATCTACTTAGACCTGCTTGTCCAAAATTTCTTGTGTAACTTTCTAAATCTTGGTCATTATTTTCAGAACTGGCCTCTAGGAAAGAAATAATATCTTGATGAAACGAATAGACATGAGGTATCTCTTCTATCTTGCCCTCTTCAGTCAAAAAACTCTCTACCAAATCCTGCCATTTCTTATCAAAATGTTGCGCTTGATAACGAAGAAATAAGTCCATTTTCTCTCTATCTTTTGGAATTGTTCCACGAAACATAGCCAATAATTGTATTACTTCCATACTCGCTCCTTTCATCTATACGAAAATAGGAGAATCACATGATTCCCCTACAACTCTATCTCCATTTCAACCTCTTGAGGACTGGTTTCTAAATCACTAGATAAAAGAGAAACGGCATCCGTTCTCATGTAGTAAGTATATAAGTCTTCTAGGTCTTGTTGGTTTTCAATCCCTGTTTCAATACTAATCAGAGCCTGTATAAATTCCTTGTAGTGACTCTCCATCATATCTGAAATCTTTTGTTTCATTTCCATAAATACTGAGGACGGTTCAGTGATACTTGTTTGGCCTATGTCTTGTAAATCCTTTTCTAAGGGATTGGTTCCTTCTTCTATTTCCACTAAATCTGAACATCCATCACCATCAGAATCTGCGCTAAGAGGATTGGTTCCTAGCGCCAATTCTTGAGCATCAGTTAATCCATCTTGATCCGAATCACGTTGATAAATGGCTTCCATATACTTCCTTCTTTCCTAGTTAATCTTTTTTCACTCCAATCCTACCAAATAATCCTTGAAAGAAGTATCACAACAAAAAAAGAGAACGAGCCAAAACTGCGTTCTCCTTAAAATGATAAAAATATATTTTATGCCACAAAAGATATGTAAACTAATCTTTTAAATAATAAAAAAGTTCCGACGTTTGTAAATGTTTTGAGTAAATGGAAATTACTTTTTGACCTTTTGGAAATACTGTCTTTCTCTTCAAATCTAATAAAGACTGAGGAACAATTTTCCTAGATGTCTCTTTCAATGTTAATGCTAATATCTGTTTTCTTGTACGTAGAGCATAATCAAACTCCAAATACAAATAACGTCCTGAACCAGTTAGATGAACATGCTTTCCCAATAACTCCTCAATGGATCCTAAAACTTGTAACTTTTGCATCGTAGTTCCATCTTTTTTTATTTTCAACTCATCAATTATGACATGTCTTTTTAAACAATCGTCAAAGAAACTGCCTGCACCTTTTCTGTAATCAACACCACATAGGTGCATGAAATTAGTAGGTGAAAAATGAAGTTCAACACTTTCTATTTCAGTTTCATAATACATGATTTTGCCAACGAAGTGCTCTTTAAAAAAAGAAGCCGCAATTTGTAACTGAGTAAAAAAACGCTGAAGTTTTATTTTTTCGGTGTAATTTGGATTACGATAATCTCTAGAATTTGCCATATTTTCCTCACAAAAAAGGTGGTTTACAGAGTCTGTAAGCCACCTAGTCAGTCGGTTTATTCTGGTGTCTGCCACCGCTTGGCCCTTACGTCCAAGATTGCTATCGGATTTCGTTCTGGTGTCCGCCACCGCTTGGCCCTTATGTCCAAGATTACTATCAGATTGACCATGAGCCGACCACTCATCTACACTATTTATTTTACCTGAAAATGGCTAAAATTTCAAGTGTAAACTCTTCTATTTCGTAGTATAGGCAAAACTAATGGCGCTATCTGCTTGCGAGATTTTTCTAAAGGTATAGTTAGGATTGCCACCATAGTTTGTCTCAGACACAAGGAAAGAACCATCATCATATACTTTCTCGACAAAAGCCACATGACCGTAGATGGCTGGTGTGCCATGTGTACCTCCCACAAAAGAAACAATGGCACCTGCTCTTGGTGTAGAGCCAGTTTCCCCACCAAGACTTGAAGCTGTCGCAACCCAGTCCTGACCATTTCCCATGGTATTAATGATTGAAATCTTCTCTCCATTACTTCCTTTTAATTTTAAGCCTAATTGATTCATACGAGCCGCAACACCCCATGTACATTGTCCATAGGCATAGGCCATACCATCTCCACCACCAGGAACAGAATGCTCATACAAGTCCCCACGAACCCCTTCAAGGGATTGCGGGTCACTTTTTGCCTGTCCTCCATTTGTTTGGCTAAAGCCTTTTTCAATTTGGTAATACCATTCCGTTGCTCTGGTTTGTCTTTCCAGTAGTTTGTCACCAGAATTTCCCTCCCAATAGGTAAGGAAGAGTTGGGCCAGATTGGCTGCACTGCCCGTATTTCCAAAGAAATCCTTTAACCAACTTTGATAGTAAGGACTATCCCCGTGAAGCATAAAATCAAGTTGGAGGTCTAAATCATACCACTTCTTATTTTGGGTGCGTGCATAATTCAATAAAGCTGTATGACGTGTTGAACCATCTGCAGTATCCGTCCATTGCCCTAAACCCAAACCTCTATGAAGGATATTAGGATAAGCACCACTATAAATGGCTGGACCTCCAATTGCTAACCAGGTTTCATCATCCCATGAGGAATCGGTAGCGCCAACAGGAGGAGATAAATAATCTCCTTCAGCTCGTTTTGGATTAATAGAAGACTCTACAGACCAATTTCCTAAAATTGCCGCAATGGCTTGGGGACTTGCCCCTTGAGATTTTAAAAACTCATAAATATGTTTTGCTCGTTCAAACTCATCCCCACCAAACTGACCAATGGCAGGTAAGATAGTTGTCTGAAGTTGAATGACTTTTGGAAAATAAAATTGCGGATTGACATACACCAATTTTTCTTTCTTGTTTTTATACTTTTGATAAGAAACTTTCAAACCTGTATCGTCTGGTGTTTCACCAATAATATCACCCGTTAGGACTCTTCTCCCCTCAATCGCACGGCCATTATGAATAGAATACAAGGTCAATCGACTCTCATTCTCTCCTTTTCCGTTAGTGAGAATAACATTGTCGCCATCTAGAGATACAACTCCATCCATTGGTGCGACAATCGTTTGGTGAGCCTTCGCTTCTAGTAGAATGTACTCCTGAAGGGTAGGTTTTCCGTCTAAATCATAGTATCCATAACGATAAGTCATGGTTAGACTATCTTCGTTGCTTTTCCCCTCAAATGGATTGTCCAATTCCTGCATGGAAGCATACATACCCTCTTCTTTTAGTTCCTTTATTTCCTCTTGATCGTCTTTCGAGAGTTTATACTTAGGAGTTTCATAGAGGTCTTGCATGGATTTCAAATCTTCTCCATCGTTTAAATCATGCCACAAAGTAGATAGATAATCCTTGTAAGTTTCTGAACTAAACAAATGAACTGGTTTGTGTAACTCATAGTCATGGAATTTAAAGTTCATATACCCCATCACATCATCAATTTTTGTGTAATAGGTAATTCCTTTGTCATTTGTGCGAGTATGTTCTGCATCTTCCCAAGTTAGGTGGGTATAAGCTTTTGTTAATTCAAATTCATCTTGTTGAATCAAACTAGCAGATGAAAATCCTAAAAAGAAGCTCATTATAAGTAAAAGAAGAAAGACTATTCCTCCAACTATCCAGGTTACAGGATTTCCAGCCGCAAATGTAAAGAAGGAAAAGGCTGCTTTTAGTTTTTGATAGATATTTCGGACACTTGTAAGACCTTGTTTCTTTAATTTTCGAAACCGATTTTTAAAGGAACTTGGGTTATCTTTCGCTAGTTTCCATCCTTTTCCATCCTTAAAATGATGGTATCGCTCTTTTGTGTTGGTAAGTCTTTTCTTGGTAAAACGACCTGTTTCTTGTCCTGTTTTGACACTAGCTTTTCCAAGGTTATAAGAAAGCCGACTGTAGCGTTTTCCTTTTCTAATGGTCTCTTGTAGCGTGCGATAACCTTCTAAATCTTCATTTTCTGAAGCTAACTCTCCACCTTCACGTCCAAGGACATAAAGAAAAGTTTTGGCTTTCCTACTGACTTTTTTGGACTTATAGGCTTGTTTAGTAGATTTTAGATTCTCTTTTGCGGCCTTTACTTCTTTCTTAGATTTTAATTCTTCTAAACTCTTCCCTTGAAAGAAAAAATTAGATTTATGTTTCAATTCCTGACCGTAGAGAAATTTTTGATTGGTTTTTCTTTCTTTACGACTCTCTTTTCTTTCTTCTTTTGCTTGTACCTTGGCTTCTCTAAATTGCTCCTTGGCTATTTTCAATCGTTTCCTAGCATGAGGCAACAGTCTGTCTCTTAATTCTTTGCGATTCAAAAGAGATGGAGGACTATTTTGAAGAATATGGTTGTAGTCTTCATTTGCTTGTTTTACTCTCTCCTTTGAAGCTTCTCTCATCTCCTCTAGCTTCTGCTTCATCTCTTTTTTCCATGCTTTTTCATCCAGTACAGCGGAATCTTTTTTCTGTTTCTTCACCTCCTTCTTTCCTTGTTTCAAGAATTTCTTCTCATCTTTTAGACTTCTTCTAAATGCCTTTCGTGCACGTATGATTTCTCTTTTATCCTTCATTTTACTTCCCCTTAATTAGAAGCCATTTTATCAGGATCTGTACTCATGATATCAAACAATTGTGTACCTTGAGGAATCTTATTTTTAAAGGGTACGACAACTGAACCAGCTTTTATTAGTCCAGCCCCTTTTTCTGGATTGACTAGGTATTTTTCAAGTTCTTTTGACAAGCCTAAGAGTTGAACCAGTTCTTCTCGGTCATTTTTTGCTTGCTTGAGGAGAATCATAAATTCACTATTTGCAATAATCCGTCTACCATTTGGATCTAACAATAAGGTTTCGACATTTTGGGTTATCCCAGTCGGACTAGCTCCATATTTTCTGACACGACTCCACAATTTAAAGAAGAAATCACTAGCATATTTATCTAATAAGAGAAGCTGCATTTCATCAAAATAAATCCAGGTCTTCTTCCCTAATTTTTGGTTCCGAACAACACGATTCCATATCTGATCAAACACTACCATAAGGGCGATTTGTTTCAGCTCATCTCCTAACTTTTTAACGTTATAGATTAAGAAGTTAGATCCTGTCTGAATATTGGTCTTATGAGAAAAAATATCAAGAGAACCTTCGACATACAGTTCCATATCAAGTGCCAAGTTCTGCGCTTCTTCTTCTGGTTGTTGGCTCAAGACAAAGACCCATTCTTCCAAAGAAGGCTCTTTAAATGACTGATAGGTGAGTCTGGTAACTCTGTCGATAATCGATTTTTCTCTTCCATCCATTTTCCTATCCAATAACTTGCCGATAAAGGATAAAAGAAATTCTGATTTTACCTTTACAGGATCCTCATCCATATTTTCCTCAGACAAGTCAAGGACATTGAGATAAGTTTGGGAATCGGGCGCAATATCAATCATTTCTCCCCCAAAAGCCCGTCCAATAACACTGTACTCTGCTTCTGGATCCACGATGATAATTTCAGTATTTTTACCAGATTCCTTGATTTTGGTCGTGATAATTTCATGTTTGGTTGCCATCCCTTTCCCAGCTCCAGATGTTCCTAAAATCAGACCAGACGGTGTATTTAATAGGCTGCGATCAATGGTAATAATATTGCTTGAGATTTGATTGATACCGTAATATTTCCCACTACGGTCTTGTAAATCTACTGAAGTCCAAGGTGAGTTCACTGCTATATTGGACGTTAATAAACTCCGTGATACTCCTTCTAAAAAATCACAACCAAATGGCAGCAAACTATTAAAAGCTGCTTCTTGCATATATGGAAGTTTATCAATCATTAGGTCATTTGAGCCGGCCACTTGTTGGATAGTGTCTAGGGCTTGTTTGAGTTCTTCTTCATCCTGACCAAAAACACCAATCAAGAAGACCGTTTGAAATAGTTTATCTCCTGTCTCGGTCATGGTTTTTAAGAGTTCCTCAGCTTCATCGATATTGCTTTCTAATACATGACCTACTTTTTCCAAATAGATACCTGTACGAGCTAGTTTTTGTTGTTCCCCAATCTTTTGGGATTCCATCAAGGTCTTCTTTGTTCGTAGTTTCTTCATAGCATCTGCCTTGGTCGAACTTTGAGCATGGAGGCTCACAATCAATTCCAAATCTCCTTGCATGAGGTCTCGAATAAACTGATCCCCTAATTCCATGCCGTAGTCTCTCACATAGACAATCTGCAATAAGCGGTCATTAATTTGTAGGTAATTCTTGTTTTTAAAATCTAAGAGATTAGGTGCTATGAAGTGACGAGTTGTCTGACCAGATCTCGTTAAATCACGGTAAGAAAAAGGAAGATGGTGTTCTCCTCTAAGCATATCTGCTAACAAGTTCACCCGTTCTTCTCCAGCCAAGGATTCAAATCGAGCTTCAATTTCTGAGAAACCACTCTTGAAATATTCTCCAATTTGGAACAAGGAACGATAGGCTTGTTTGGGATTAGTATCCTTTCTACCAAAGCTAATCAACTTCACAGCTGAAAAATTATTTTCGCCACTGTCTAAATTCTGATTCATCATCCGATTCAATTCTTTACGATAGCTATCGTACCCATCTTCTTTTTCCTCATACAAAACACTTTGTCTGAATTTTTCTAAATTCAATCTTTTATTAAAGATAGTTAATTGGAAGTTGGTTTGGTCATCTAGGGAGTTAATCAAATCAGAATACTTCTCAATGATTGCCCCCTTATCTTCTAAACCAACGGTCTGGTAATTGACATCACCAAGTAAATAGCTTTGTGAAAAATAATCTTCTTTTACCTGCATCAGACCATTTTGATACAGGGCTTGATAGGAAAGAGTATTAGCCGTAGAGGGTAACACTTCCTCTTTTTTCCCTTTAACTTCTTCCTTTTTATTAGTCATTGAAGTTTTTTGTTTCTTTAATGTATTTGATTTTCTTTTCATGTTCAGGTCCTTTCTTTCCTGTAATTGTGCGTAGGGGAACCGTTAGTTCAAAATGAAGACGGTATTTCAAATAATGTTCAAAATATAAATCATTGGGTTTATAGACTCCAAAAAGCATGAGGGGGATGGTAAAGGCAAACACAAAACCGTAAACAAACCAATCTCCAAATTGCCAGAAAAAGAGATTCAAGCCCAAAACAATAATTGTGACAATAAAGGCTGGTAAAACAAAGATGATTTGTCTTGTGGTGAAGCCTAACCAAGCCCTGTGTTGGTATTTTGAGATGTCTTTAAAGACACGTGTATTCATGACTTTCCTTTCTAAAAAGGCTAAGAAGCATTCACTTCCTAGCCTTTATCTAATTACATACCTAAGATTGAGCGAGCCGTACGTTGAGAACCAACGAGGGCAATAATCAGTAAGATAGCTTGTACCAAACTACCAAACATAATCGCAAGTGATTGCAGGACTCCTGCACCATTTGAAACAGCTATTTTCCCAGCAGATTCAAATAAAGGAACAAGAGAAACAATCAGAAAAATGAGAACCCCTTGTACCGCATAGACCATAATATTTTTTAAATAGCCAATACCAATAGACTTCCACTCATCACTTAAAAATGTTGGAATCGTAAGAGGGGCAAATGGAATCATAAGGTAGAGTTGAATAAATCGAATGGATACCAAAAGATTGACCATGACTGCACTTACTATCCGAACTAGCCAAATTAGGAGGGCGAAAAAGCCCACAATCATCCGGCCAATAAATCCTGAACCTTTTAATCCAGAGATGGTATCATACTTTGCCCCACCGTGAGCCACAATCGAGGCCACTTGTTCAATGGCGTGACTCGCAATCCCGATGATAGCTTCTACGATAACGGTAGTATTGGTAATTACAACTGCGACCATAATGTAACTAATCAACATCGGCGCTAATGCTTCAAAGGTCATCGCTCCTCCTGAGTTAGCAATTTTCTTTGCCATCTTCGAAAATTCTAAGATGAGAACAACTGATAAAATCGCAACTCCAAGAGGCTGCATGACACTTTTAGTAATACTAGACATATAAGTCCAAACAGTTGGATTGTAGCTAGATAGAGATTTAATCAAATCTACCGTAGATTGTAAATCTACATTAAATCCTTCAAATAAATTTTCAGCTGATATTTTTTCAGATGCAAGGTAAACAAAGGGTGAGACTAAACTAAGATTCATGTCATTGTTGATCCTCCTAAATAGAAATCTGGGTTACAAAGGCTCCAGCAGCCCCTACCATAACTCCACCGACAATTTCAAGAATGGCATTCCGAACACCTGGTCCACCATCTTTAATATTGGTTGCAAGGTTGACAATCCCCACAACAACGAGAAAGGCACCAACCGCAATCAATCCCTTCTGCAACAAAGACATAGCTTGTGCAAACATGGCACTTGCGTCTACTCCATAAACAAAACCTTTAAAATGCGTAATCATCTATTTCCTCTTTTCTATTTTTATTTTAAACTAGATTCAAAAGTTAAATCACGAATTCTAAGGCCTTCAAGATGATTTTCTTGTCTTTGATTCAAAGGATTGATTTGATAGTTCCACCACCGTTCATCGGTTTCTTGATTGGCTAGGTATTTCCAGTTTGGATGCTTAGTGGAATTGTATTTTTTGCTTTTAAAGACAGGCATATTGGCAATTCGAACCAAGCATTCATGCCGTTTCATATTTCCGACTTCATCAGGTGTCATTAAATCACGAGCAATCTTTTGATGAGAAAGGGATCCTGAACCTGTCTGGCCAAAGGAACGACTAGTATTTCGAACATCAATGGTTTGTTTACCGAGTAACCCACTCATAAATTTAAAGGTATCTTCATCATTACCACCTAAGTAGACTAAGCTATCACAATTTCCAAGAATAGTTTTCCAAGCTTCTTTTTCTTTATAGAGCCCTTGAAGTTGTGCAATATTTTGAAGAATGGGAACGAGACTCATATTACGAGAACGAACTGTTGAGGTTTGTTCAGCAAAATCTGGGATTTCTCCGATATTCGCGAACTCATCTAAATAGACTCTCACATGAAGAGGCAATTGACCCTTAAAATCAATATCTGCTTGTCTTGTTAAGGTTTGAAATACGGTTGAAAAAAAGAGGGCTGAAAGAAAGCGAAAGGTACTATCGTTATCTGGGATAACTAGGTAAACCATTGATTTTTCCTGGCCCCATGTCTTCATATCAAGGGTATCTCTTTTGGTCAAATCCATGACACTTTGAATATTGAAGAGGGCAAATTTAGCAGTGGTTACAGCTATAACAGAATCCAGAGTCTTATCCTTATAATTTTGAAAATCTGCCCAATTTCGCATGGTAAAATTTTCAGTCCCATACTTTTTAGAATAATTTTCAAATAGAATTTCTAAGACACTTTTTTCTTGATTTTCACCCTTGGATAAGTGTTTAATGAGTTTTGAGATTTCAGCAAAACTTGGATAACGCCCTCTTTTTTTTCGCTCTTCCACTTCTTTTTTTTGACGTTTCAACAAGTTTTGGTATTCTGTTTGACTCAAACGACTCTCTTCAATGTGCTGTTCTCTTGTTTTAGGTGGGTTATAGAAATCGACCAAGTAGGAGGCTAAAGCTCGTACCAAAGTCATAGAAGCTTCATCCCAAAATGGATCACTACGAGAGCCAGAGCCTTTGGTGTTATTGAAATAAACCGTCAGCATGCGATTCAAATCATTTTCTGTCTCTATATATCGGAAAGGATTGAAGCCATCTGAGTTCTTCATATTGACTAAATCTAGCACCTTTACTTGGTAGCCATGTTCCAAAAAGAGTCTTCCTGTTTTCTCAGCTAAGTGATCTTTAGGATCCACGACAATATTTGAACTATTCATCTGAATCAGATTGGGTTTTACAAAGCGAAAGGTCTTCCCACTTCCTGAACCTCCGATCACCGCAATATTCTTATTTCTATCATATTGGGGTGATTTCTTATCTAATAATGTCAAACGAACATCTTGAGCTAAGATCGTATCATGAGAAAATTCTTTACCGTAAAAGAGCTTCTTTTCTTTTAGAGTTCCAAAACGGGCGCTCCCGTATTCTACTCCTTCTCGGTATTGTTTTTTGCCAGTCTCTAAATAGAGATAAACCAGCAACATCATCACAAAGCCTAGTAGAAAAAAAGCACTTGATTTTCCAGTAAAAGAAATATTCCATGGCGACTGAAGAACTTCATCTTGACCCTCCATCAGAAGATGAGTCCATTTATCTAATGTATTTCCAGTATAGGAATCATACAAAAGCGTCAAACGATGAAAAAGATGGCCTAGTAAGATACCTAACAGTGAGAATAGTAGGAATTTCTTTCCACTGTACATCATCTCACCATCTCTTTCTGTTTGACGGCTCCTTCTTGTCTAAAGGTAATTTGGGATTTAGCCTCATCAATTGCATCGTCTAATGACTTATCCATGGTAAAATCAGCTAATTTCTCTGGATTATTAACCATTTTTTCTAACAGATGGTCTAAATGATTGTCCAGAATCGAACGGTCTTTCGTGTAGAAATGTAGAGAATCCCCTTGCCAAGCGATGGCTAAAGGAATCTCTTCTTTTTCTAAAAAAGCTTTAAATTTCTCTATATCAATTGGTTTGTCTAAAAAATCTTTTTTCAGATTAATCGTATCAATCGAATAGGGAGATTGTAGCAATTCTTCTAATTTCTGCACCCCTATCTTATAGGCGGAATCCTGTGCTAAAGCCTGACGTCTAGACCATTCTAGAATCTTTAAAAGACCTTTTACAGTAAATAAAAGACTACGCTCAGCATATTGAACCGCCATTCGTTCCTGTTGTTCAGAGGACATCTGATACCTCCTTCTTAACAAATAGCAGCTTTCCTTCTTTATAACGATAAGCTATCAATTTCTGACATTGCTTAATCGACTTGACAACCTGCAGTAGATCTCTCGAATAAGGTTCTCGAAGAGTAACTTCTACTGCATTCCCATCAACGATACCAACACGTTTAAATTCAATGTAGTCTTTTTTAAGATGTCCTAAGCCCATACCAAAAGGAAAGTGATGAATCAATTGGATGGTACAACCACCTTTATTTCCCATTTGTTTCAAATCATACAAGTTTACTACCTTCATGATTAACTCCTTTATCTAGTTTGTCGCATCGTTTAAGTCTGGTAACGATAAACTCCGTGTCTGTTAGAAAATTCTCACACACGTCTTGTGCCAGTTGCCCTTCACAGGGAGATACTCTCAGTCCCTACTTACACAGGCACGCTAATCAAGACGGAGTGGATTCAATTTTCAAAGAACAGGTAGCTTTATTATAGATAAGAGTAGTTGAAATTTTTATCACATTTTTTATTTTTCTGTAGAGCTAAATTCATACTAAACAAAGATTTTGAAATAAAAGACTAACGTTGTTACATAACGTTAGCATTTCATTTCCCTAAAACAAGCTAATTTGGTCTAAAAAAGCAGCAAACTATAAACTAGTAGGTTCCACACCAAATGTACACCCATACTTCCCCATAAGTCAGATTTATAGCGCACCATCCCTAAAAACATCCCAAGTGAAACATATAAACACCAAGCTAGTATGGTTCCTGGATGATGTGCTAAGGCAAATAAAACACTTGTCAAAGCAACTCTAATATCTATTTTACTGACCAAGTTCCATATAATTTCTCGATACAGAAATTCTTCAACCATACTCGCATTGATTAAGAACAATAAAAATGAAAACCAAGGAACTTGATGTTGAAGGCCAATTAAGTTTGCTTGGTTCGTGCTTCCTTGAGCATGAATCAGACTAAAACATAGGCTTATAATCAGTAGGCTAACGAATCCAATACCAATCCACTTTATCCTAATTTTCATATTGACCTTGGCCACTTGTTTTCGTTGACCATACATCCATAAAAAAGAAATGAGTGACGCACAATAGAGAATCTGTAGTATAGTTAACTCACCGATACAAAGCAATTTAAGTAAGTATAGGGATAGCAATAGGACATTAACTTGTTGGAATATATAAACTGGAATTATTCTTTTCATAGTTACCTCCGAAATAAATCTTCATAATCTAAATCTAATACCTGCACAATCCTTTCTACCCATGGACTTTGAGGCATTCGTTGTTCCATCTTGTAGTGGCGTATCTTTTGATACAAACGATTCAATTCACTTGGATAGTGAAACTCTCCCGCAAACATTTTTCTGGTTAACTCAATCCAGCTAATATTTCTTTCAGCCAAAATAATAGACAAGTTCTCCCAAAATCGTTCAGCCATATTTCTTCTCCTTTAGTTAGATAAATAATGTGTTTGTGCCATGTAAATCAATTGTTTCGTATCTCTTGGCAATAGAGCTCTAGCCTCTTCCAAATTCAGATTTGGATAAACTCGCTTATTTGAAACCGCAAGAGGAAGTCTGATGGTTAGTTCAGGATTTTTTAAAATCATCTCAACGAAATCCGTTAATTTTAGATTATCTCGGTTCTTAAATCGTAATAAATTGGGAGATAAAAATTCAAAACAATCTGAAGAATAACTCATCATCTCAATTAATTTGTCCTTTGTCATTTCAGAAACTGAATGACAAGATACCTCGATGCCATAGTTTTGGAAGAATTCTAAAAGAAGTTGATTTCTATGGCTATTTTTACTTAGATAGAGATCAATCATGGGAGACCTCCCAAAGATTCGATTCCATTTGATATTCTGAGACTATTAAGGAATCTAATAAATTTGCGAAGTTAATCAATTTCTTGTCTTCATCATAAGCTTTTACAGTTACTTGGGTTGTAAGTATTCCCTCTTTTCCCTCTGCTCGATAGCCTTGTCCATATAAAATAAAAACGAGATTCTGATTATCATCTATAAAGGCATCAACTCCATTCTTTATTTCTTGACTTTCAAGGAATTCCATAATGTTTTGAAGATAGGATTCGTAAAATAGTGGGTAATTATGTTTTTTGTGGTAATCATCTAAAAATGTCACTTCAAACTCACATGGATAATTGGGCATCAAAAATAATTGTTCATCCAGCTGTTTGATCTCTGCATCATGTAATTCTATTTCTAATTCATCACAATCTAGTATTGATTCTTTATTTAATGCTTTCATCTTTTTCCTCTATTTCTTTTAATTTCTTTGCGATTGCGGCAATCACAGGAACGGTTACACTATTACCAGCTTGTTTATAGAGCTGACTATTACTAGAGACTTTTCTAGCAGCTTCAAAAGCCCAATCAGGAAAGCCCTGCAATCGAAAACACTCTTTAGGAGTGATTCGTCGTATTCTCAAACGGTAAAATTGTCCGTCTATTAATACACCAGCTACTTGGTAAACTTGTCTATCTTCTCCTTCATAGCTAGCCACTACTACTCCCATTTGACCACTAGTTGTCAAAGTATTGGCTATACCTTTTCCAACTCTACCACGACGATACTGAGAACTTGGTCTTTCTAAATTGATTGAATCCCCAATCTCTGCTTGAGCATATCCTTTTTTCGTTGCTTCTCGGACTTTTAAAAATTGGATTGGTTCTGGAATCAGTATTTTGGGAATTTTATCTCCCCCTTGCATCGTAGTCAGTGTTGGAGATAAGCCCTCACTTCCATAGACGCGACCGGTCTCCTTAAAGCTAGTTGGTAAATCTCCAACAACGACAATACCATGGCAATCCTGAGTATTTAAAGTAAACATCGTCTCTTGGTTTCCCTTAAAGCGTCTACCATTTTGTCTGTTGTCTAATCTATCTGGTGTCATACAAGGAATCGCAATCTTAAATCCTTCTCCTTTACCACGAACTAAGGTTGGCGCAAGACCTTCTGTATAATAAACTTTACCGCTCATTCTACTTTTTGATGGATTCAAATTCCCTAATGTCTTTAAAGTCTCAGAGTTAGTTGCTTGACCTTCTCGTCTGAAAGGAAATAAAAGTCTGGTACCTCTCTTTCTAGAATGTCCGATAATAAACACCCTTTCTCTGTTTTGGGGAACGCCAAAATCCTTACTGTTAAGCACCTGCCACTCAACATCAAACCCCAACTCATCAAGCGTGGTAAGGATTGTGGTGAACGTCCGTCCCTTATCGTGATTGAGTAGGCCTTTAACATTTTCAAGAAAAAGAAAACGTGGTTGGATTTGTTTGGTCGCCCGAGCAATTTCAAAGAACAAAGTTCCTCTAGTATCTTCAAATCCCAATCGCCTTCCTGCGATTGAAAATGCTTGACAAGGGAATCCCCCACAGATGACATCGACTTTCCCTCTAAGTTTTTTAAATTCGTCATCTGAAACATCTCGTATGTCATGAAATTCGATTTCTCCTTCCGTTTGAAAAATGGACTTATAAGATTCTCTAGCAAATTTATCAATCTCACAAAATCCAATACACTCGTGTCCGACACTTTCCATTCCTAGTCGAAATCCACCGATACCAGAAAATAAATCAATAAATTTCATTTCTTGATTACTCCTTTCTGATCGACTACCAATGTCCAAAGAGTCACACCACTTGAAATTAAAATGAACATAACTAATATCCACTCGATTGGCGACATTTAACTACCTCCTTTTCTAACACGGTTATTCCAAACAGAATACAAACCGTTAAACACAAATTCAGCAAGCACTTCCGCACGTCTAACAAAGCGAACATTATCTAGAGCATACTGATAGATTCTCTCAAAATCAGTCATAGCAATTTCACTGGCTGTTTCAGAAAAACCTTCTCGTCTAAATTGATCTTGTACCAATCCCCAAATATAATCTCGATCATATTTTGTGACCTTTTCTACTTTTCTTTTCAAGATAGGTTGAGTATTCCTATCCTCCTCATCCTCAATAAATAAAAAATCAGTCTCACTATATTTAGTCTCACTAACTTCAGTCTCACTAGGGGCTGAATATGAGACGGGGGTCGTTTCATTTTCAACCTGCCCTAGTCTTTTTTTAACACTAGGCCTGTTTGAATTACCTACTGGGGTAGAAGATAATTCCCCTAAATAAATCTTATTAGCTAGTCTTCCTTTCTCACTTGAAGATTGTTGAACTTCATCAATTAAATCATATTCTTTAAGAGTTCTTTTGATGGACAGTAATTTTGACTTCGAACAACCTAATAGCTTCATCAGTTTAGAATTAGAAAATACTAAATAAACCGCTCCTTCTTCATCTATCCAACCACGACTAAGAGATAATTCTAAACGATCTTTTAAAATAGAATAAGCCACCTTTACCTCTAGTTTCATATCCATATATTTCTCATCCTCAAAAAGAATTTTAGGTAATTTATAATACCGTTCTGAAGTTTGGTATTGATTTGCGGTAATTCGTTTCATAGCGCTCCTCCAAGTTCTTTGAGTATTAAATCTCCACTTGATTCCAATCGAACCAAGCCACTTTTTTCTAATTCAGCCATAAGAGAGATGGCTTCAACAATGTCAATTCCCATTTCACGTACTAAAAATGAAATGACAATATAGCGTGATGATTGTAATTCTTTTGTCATTTTTCCTCCTGAAAATAAAAAAAGGAGAACAATATTCAACTGTTCTCCAAAATAATTTTATTAAAAAGAAAAACCCTGCCAAATTAATTTTTGGTAGGGTTTTTGGTAGGAAACTAAATTAATTTATCAGTTTCTAAAATGTGTTCACGATTCTAAAAGGCTGATACTATAGTATTCCGAATTCTAATTGGTATATGCCTCTTATTTAAGAGTAACTGAAGCTCCAGCTTCTTCCAATTTAGCTTTGATTTCTTCAGCTTCTGCTGCTGCAACACCTTCTTTAACAAGAGCTGGCGCACCATCAACAAGTTCTTTAGCTTCTTTAAGTCCAAGACCAGTGATTTCACGTACAACTTTGATAACGCCAACTTTTTTGTCGCCTGCAGATGTCAATTCAACGTCGAATGAATCTTTAGCAGCACCAGCGTCAGCAGCACCAGCTGCAGCAACAGCTACAGGAGCAGCTGCAGTTACACCAAATTCTTCTTCGATAGCTTTTACAAGGTCGTTCAATTCAAGGATTGAAGCTTCTTTAATTTCAGCAATAATGTTTTCAATGTTCAATGCCATTGTTATTTCCTCCAAATAAGTTTTAAATTTTATAATAGTTTTTTTCGTAGCTAGGCTACGCTGCGTAGCTTAAGATTAAGCTGCGTCTTCTTTGTTGTCTGCAACCGCTTTGACTGCAAGAGCAACGTTGCGCACTGGCGCTTGAAGTACAGAAAGGAGCATAGAAAGAAGTCCTTCGCGGTTTGGAAGAGTTGCAAGAGCAACGATTTCTTCTTTAGATGCGACAGCGCCTTCGATTGCACCACCTTTGATTTCAAGTGCTTCAGCGTTTTTAGCAAAATCGTTCAAGATTTTCGCTGGCGCGATAACATCTTCGTTAGAAAATGCTACAGCAGATGGTCCAACAAATACAGATGCAAGATCTTCAAGACCAGCTTTTTCAGCTGCACGACGCAAGATTGAGTTTTTAATGACTTTATACTCAACTTCGCTTCCACGAAGCTCACGACGAAGAACTGTATCTTGCTCAACTGTCAAACCACGAGCGTCTACAACGACGATAGATGCAGCAGCTTTCATTTTTTCAGCTACTACGTCAACTAGTTCCGCTTTTTTAGCAATAATTGCTTCACTCATTAGTGTGTTCACCTCCGTAATTATTTTGCTTGGGGAATTTTTCCAAAAGAAAAACGCGCCCAAACCTAGACACGAAAGTACAATACGCTTCTTTTTACATGATACGTTTTGTCCTCGGTAGGATACTTATGAGTCGAGCTCCCCTACTGTCTTAGGCAGTTTTTTCAAACCGTATATAAGTATAGCATAGACAAAAAAAGAATGCAAGATTTTTGCAGACTTTTTTTGAAATATTTTTTTAAATCTCTACTGTCAAAACTTGTCCTTGCTTGACAACTTGTTCTCCAGCAATGTAGACATCATCAACATCACTGGATTTGACTGCATAAACGAGGTGAGAGAGCATATTTTCCTGAGGTTGAAGATGGATTTTTCTCTGTGGTTGAATCACGAGAAAATCTGCCTGCTTGCCGACTTCTAGGCTTCCTATCTGCTTTTCCATTCCAAGAACCTTAGCACCCTCTATCGTCAGAGCTTTGAGGGCTGTTTCAATAGGAAATTGGCTGGCATCTCCACTTTTCATCTTTTGAAGAAGGGCTGCAGTCCGTCCTTCCTCAAACATATCTAGATTATTATTGGAAGAAACCGAGTCAGTCGCAATTCCAACTGCTACTCCTGCTTTTTGGAGTTGGATGATTGGAGCGATTCCTGAGGCCAGTTTGAGGTTACTAATAGGATTATGGGCGATAGCCACACGAGAATTTGCCAAGTGTTCAATTTCTCTCTCGTTTAGTTCAACCCCGTGAGCAAAGACAGACGGATGATCTAAGTAACCTAGTTCTTCTAGAAAGGCGAGGGGGCGTTTACCGTATCGTTTGAGGATAATTCCTGATTCCTCCTTGGTCTCCGCCACATGGATATGAATAGGAATGTCCAGCTCTTTTGCCATAGCTAAGCTCTCTTCCAGCAAATCTTTACTACAGCTGTAGGGAGAATGTGGGGCTACCATAACCTTGAAATTTGGGTTTTCATATTCTAAGATTTCCTCTATGATGGCACGTGTTCTGCTTATGGTCTCAGCAGTTGTTTCTGCCTCTGAAGAAAAGAGGGTCGGTGAGAAATAACAACGCATCTTAGATGCCTTGACTGCCTGATAAATTTGCTCAATATCCACACCATTGGGATTATACATATCGTTGAAGGTTGTTGTCCCTGACTGGAGCATCTCTGTCAGAGCTTCTTTGACTGCCTTGGTAGTCATGTCGGGAGTAAATCCTGCTTCTGCCGGCCAGATATAGTCATTGAGCCATTCATGGAGGTTGCTGTCATCCCGAATCCCTCGCAAACCTGTCATAGCAGAATGGGTATGGCAATTAACCAAACCAGGCATGATCCAGGCTCCCTGATAGTCTATAGTCTGCTCAGCTTGCTCTAAAATCTCTTGCTTCTCTTGGCCGACATAGACAATTTGAGAGTCCTTAACGGCTAAGACACCATCCAAATAAACATGGAAATCTTGATCACAAGTCACGATATTTACATGCTGATAGACTTTCATTGTTTTCTCCTTCTAAGACCCTGATTTTTCTAGCTATTGTAACAAAAAAGTCACCCGAAGGCAACTTTTTTTGTCCATAAGATTTCAAAATAGAAAGGATTATTCAGAGCTAAAAGCCGCAGCTTTTTGCATTTGGTAATACTTGCCCTTTCTAACCATGAGATCATGATGGTTACCATGCTCCACAATGTCACCATCTACCAAGACAAGAATCAAATCCGCATCCTGAATGGTTGACAAGCGGTGAGCAATAATAAAGCTTGTGCGCCCCTTCATGAGTTTGGCAAAGGCATCCTGTACTAGCACCTCTGTCCGTGTATCGATGGAGGAAGTCGCCTCGTCTAAGATAAGAATCTTTGGAATAGCTAGAAAGACTCGGGCGATGGTCAAGAGCTGGGCTTGCCCAACGGAGAGGGATTCTCCTGCATTTTCCAGTTTGGTATCATAGCCTTGGGGTAACTGTTGGATGAAAAAGTCTGCATTGGCTACTTTTGCCGCAGCAATGACTTGCTCTCGACTGGCATCCGGTTTGCCAAAGGCAATATTGTCATGAATGGTCCCTTGCTTAAGCCAGGTTTCCTGTAGCACCATGCCAAACTGCTGTCTCAATGACGCTCGGGTATAGTCATAAAAGGATCTTCCGTCTAGCAAGATATCTCCTGAGTTAATGGGATAAAAACGCATGAGGAGATTGATGAGAGTTGATTTGCCAGCACCTGTCGGACCAACAATGGCCACCTTGCTACCAGCTGGAATGTCAATCGATAAATCCTTAATCAAGATCTTCTCAGGATTGTATCCAAAAGAAACATGCTTAAAGGAAATGGCTCCCTTCACTTGGTCACTGGTCAAGATTTCCTTACCTGTTTCAGACACCTCAGGACTTTCTAAGACAACATAGACACGTTCTGCACAAGCGAGAGCACTTTGCAATTCGGCTAGAACTGAAGAAATATCGTTAAAGGGCTTGGTGTACTGTTGGACATAGTTCAAAAAAGTCACTAAACGCCCAATGGTCAAGGTTGAACCCATCATGATACGATAGGCTCCCACTCCAGCAAGAAGGGCATAAATGAGCGCATTGACAAAGCGAGTTGAAGGATTAACCGTTGATGAATAAAAGATGGCTGACTGAGAATAGCCTGCATAGTTGGCATTCGCCTCGTGCAGTCTTTGGATAAACTCTGTCTGAGCATTGAAGGACTGGATAATGGTCTGCTGGCTAAGCGACTCTTCAATCAACTGAGTCTGAATTCCTCTCGTCTCTGTTTGCTTCTGGAAGAGATGATAGGAGCGTTTGGCAATAAAGCGTGAAATCACCATGGACAGGGGTGTCAACAGCAAGACCAAGAGGGTCATAAGGAGATGAATTTGGAGCATGGCTAGAATACTAACCAAAATCATCAAAACGCCAATGAAAAATTGATTGAAAATCATGGTCAAACCAGCTGCCAACTGTTCTATGTCTGTAGTCACACGACTAACCATCTCTCCACTGCCCTGCCGATCCACAAAAGCAATCGGTAAACGATGAAGTTTATGAATGATTCTCTCTCGCAAGTCTTTGGTATAAGAGAAAATTAGATGATTATAAAGAAGAGGATTGGCCCATTGTACCAGAGTATTTCCTATGACCACCAAGATCATCTGGATAAAAATCTGCCAAAAAACTGGTGAAGAACCAGCCACTAGAACTTGGTCAATGACCTGTCCAATCAGAATAGGTAGGTAAATTGATAAGCCAACTTGGGCAATAGTTCCTAGAAAGGCTAGGAAAAGGAGGAAGGGATGGCTTGCTAAATCTATGGCCAAACGTTTGAGCGTCTGGTTTGCGGTTTGTCGTCTCATGCTAGTCCTCCTTTCCATTTTGAGATGCGTTGATTTCGCGATAGACTTGGCTAGTTTTCATCAAGTCCTCGTGCTTGCCAACAGCTAGGAGCTCACCTTTTTCCAAGAGGAGAATCTGGTCAGCCATCTGAAGTGTCGAAGTCCGTTGAGAAATCAAGATTAAGCTCGTGTTAGGTAAGTTTTCTCGAATTGCTTTCAAGAGCTTGGACTCAGTGATGGTGTCGAGGGCCGAGGTCGCATCATCTAGGATGAGAAATGGAGCTTGTCGCAAGACTGCTCGGGCAATAGATAGCCTTTGTTTTTGTCCGCCTGAGAAATTTCGCCCTCCTCCCTCAACTAGGGCATCCAAAAGTCCTTCCTTTTCACTGACAAAATCCTTAGCTTGCGCAATCTCCAAGGCCTGCCATAGTTCCTGGTCAGATACTTCTCGATTGAAACCTAGAGTCAAGTTGGAACGAATAGTTCCTTTAAAGAGTTCGACCCTTTGGGGCACGTAGGCAATCCAAGACCGCCACTGCTCCAAATTACGAGGACTACATCCATCTCGATAAAGATCAATGCTCCCCTTGTCTGCTGGATAAAGACCAAGTAAGACTTGCACCAAGCTTGATTTACCTGAACCAGTTCCTCCAATGATACCAAGGATCTGCCCTTGATTCATATCAAAGGAAATGTTTCTCAGAGAAGGCTGGGCCGCATCAGGATAGGTAAAGGTTAATTCTTTGACTTGCAAAACCCGATCACCGGTAGCTTGCTTTTCTTCTAATTCTGAAAAAATATCTTCTGGAGCTTCGGTAAAAACTTCCTCAATTCTCTTGGCTGAGATATAGGACTGGTTGAGAGAATTTATCAGCATGGCGAGCTTAACCAATTCCACCAAAATCTGTAAGAGATAGTTGATAAGGGCAATCAGGGCACCTTGACTGAGTAAACCTCCTTGAATTGAAATATAGCCCTGCCAGATGATGACGAGAAGAGTTCCATTGACAATCAGATAAGTCAGAGGTGTTAACAAACTAGACCAGAAACCCGTCTTTTCTTGCAATCTAGCATAAACTTGGTTAAGGGTTTGAAAAATCTGTAACTCTCGTTTTTCCTGACCAAAAGCACGAATAACTCGCATGCCTTGTAATTGCTGGCGCGTTTCCTGAACCAGCTGATCCGTTTTCTTTCTGAGACTGCTGTAGAGAGGATTGACCAGTCGAGAGAGACCGACAATGACAATCGTCAAAATGACAACCATAACTAAGAACCAGAAAGTCAGCTCAGCCGAGATGCGATAGGCCATAAAAATGGCTCCAAAAACGATAATAGGCGCTCTCAAAAAGAGGCGCAGGAATTGATTGATACCAGTCTGAATCTGGTAAGTATCCGAAGTCAAGCGAGTCACCAAGCTAGAAGTTGTCAAACGATCTCTGCTGTCCTTGGGTAATGAAAGAATATGACGATAAAGGTCGTCTGTCAGTTCTTTGGCAAAACCCACCGCAGCCTTAGCTGAGTAAAACTGGGCTACCAAGGCCACTAAAACGCCAATCACTGCAAAGATAAGGAGCAGGCCAATCTGCATCCAGAGATGCCCTTGATCTCTCTGGGGCAAGGATTGGTCAACAATCCCAGCAATCACCATGGGAACTAAGAGCTCAAAAACAGCTTCTAGCAACTTGAACAAGGGGGCTAAAATGGATTCTTTGATATAGGGTTTGAAGTAAGATAGTAAGTGTTTCATAGATCCCTTCTATTCTTATTCTGGAAATGAAGAAAGTGGGAAGCCCCACCCTCTCAGTTTTATTTGTTTAAGTAAGGTAATAGATAGCCATATCCTGCTTTTTCCATCTCATCCTTGGCTATAAAGCGTAAGGAAGCAGAATTGATACAGTAACGGAGGCCACCTAATTCCTGTGGTCCATCTGTAAAGACATGACCCAAGTGAGCATTTCCTGACCGAGAACGAACCTCGATTCGCTCCATTCCATGGCTCAAATCCTTGTAATAGTGAATCAATTCCTTAGAAATCGGACGACTAAAACTTGGCCAACCACAACCTGAGGCAAACTTATCCTTAGCAAAAAAGAGTGGCTCCCCTGTCGTGATATCTACATAAATCCCTTCTTCAAAAGTTTGGTCATAAGCATTACTAAACGGCGCCTCTGTAGCAGCTTCTTGCGTTACTCGGTAGGATTCTTCAGTTAGGTTTTCCTTTAACACCTCTTGACTAGGCTTTTCATAGTTAGAGGCATCAATCAATGGCTTCTCAGCATCCGTCACATCGATATGACAATAACCTGAAGGATTTTTCTTGAGATAGTCTTGATGGTAGTCTTCTGCTAAAATGTAGTGGCGAAGTTTCTCCACCTCTACTGCAATCTTTCGACCCAGTATACGCTCCTGCTCCTGCACCACTGTGTAGATAGCTGGCAAGTCTGCTTCATCCTGATAATAGATTCCCGTTCGATATTGGCGACCACGGTCATTCCCTTGTTGGTTAATAGACAAGGGATCAATAACACGGAAATAATAAAGCAAAATCTCTCTGAGTGACACTGCTTTCTCATCATAAATCACTTGAACAGTCTCTGCATGGTCTGTTTCCTTGAGCAACTGGTAATTGGTCGTTTCGACTTGCCAATTAGCGTAGCCGACACTGGTTGTCAGCACTCCAGAAATACGTGAAAAATACTCCTCTAGACCCCAAAAACAACCACCTGCTAGATAAATTTCTGCCATCTTTATTTCTCCTTTATCAAGTTTTTAACTAATACTCTTCGAAAATCTCTTCAAACCACGTCAGCTTACATCTGCAACCTCAAAACAGTATTTTGAGCTTACTTCGTCAGTTTCATCTACAACCTCAAAACCATGCTTTGAGCAACCTGCGGCTAGCTTCCTAGTTTGCTCTTTGATTTTTCATTGAGTATAAACTTCTTTTCAAAAAAAGGACAGGAAGCCCTCTGGTCGAGAGTTTCCCCATCCTATCTTCTATTCTTTATTTTGCTTCGACACGGACACCTTGCGTATCAACTTTCAAGTCATGCAGTTTGCCTTTGAAAGGTTGCTTTTGCAATTCTGCCTTAATAGCCGGCATCTTGTCATGAGAGGCCAAGACCATCACTGTTGGTCCGGCACCAGAAAGGTAGGTCGCATAGGCACCATTCTCTTTGGCTACTTGCTTAATCGTCGCAAATTCACGGACCAGACTTTGACGATAGCGCTCATGGAAGAGGTCCCCCTCGATTGCTTGACCAGCTGTCACCATATCTCCTGCTAACAAGGCTGCAACGGCCACATTGGCGATAGAACTAGCTGCAACAGCTTCCTTGTAGGACAATTTCTTAGGAAGGACACCACGGCTATCGCGGGTGCGTAATTCATAGTTGGGAATATAAGCTAGAAAATCACACTCGGGGAAGTCTGCCACAATCGCTGAAACGTGACCTTCAACGGAACTCGCAACAACGAGATTTCCATAGATAGCTGGTGCCACATTGTCAGGATGTCCTTCAATCTTAGTAGCCAGCTGCAACTTTTCATGATCAGATAAGTTGAGATTGCCCAGTTGGTTAGCCAGTTCAATCCCAGCAACAATAACCGAGCTAGAAGAACCCAAACCACGCGCCAAGGGAACATCACTGGTCATTTTCAAGCGTCTCGGTTGCAAGTCAGGCGCAATTTGCAAGGCAATCTTAAGCAAAAGATTACGCTCGTCATGGGGAATCCATTTGCCAATCTGGTGTTCAATCAACCACTCATCCCGTTCTTCACATACCTCAATTTGAAGATACTTGGTAACAGCTACACCGACCGAATCAAAACCTGGCCCAATATTGGCACTGGTTGCAGGTACAATAATCTTCATCCTATTCTCCTAACACCTTGAAGGTATTCAAGAGGTCAAATTCTGAAGCTTTGGCCAACTCAGCTGAAACATTCTCAAGTTGTGCTTTATTAATCTTATGAGTGATAATCACTACACGCGCCTTGTCACCCTCTTTGCCATCTTGGAGGATTTGCTTGAAGGAAATATCTTGAGCATTAAAGATTTCAGCAAGTTTCAAGACCTGACCTTTTGAATCTGGTGCTAAGATTGAGAAGTAGTAATTAGCTTTGACATCTTCTGGATTTGCCAAGACCAAATCACGGCTATATTCGTTGAAGTCTTTACCAATGGTACCATCATTCAAACGACGAACGATACGGACAATATCTGCTACAACACTTGTTGCAGTTGGTTTTTGACCCGCACCTGGTCCGTAGTACATAGATTCACCGATACCGATAGATTCTACAAAGACAGCGTTCATTACACCATTCACACTAGCAAGTGGATGTGCTTTAGGTAGGAAGGTTGGAGTCACTTCTGCAGCAATACCTGAAGGAGTTTCCTCGATAGAACCAACCAATTTCACTACATAGCCAAGGTCTTGGGCTACAGCTACGTCTTCTGGTGTGATATTGCGGATTCCCTTGTGGGCTACATCGTCAAAGGCAACCTTCATACCAAAAGCAAACTGGCTCAAAATCACCATCTTGTAGGCTGCGTCAATCCCATCCACGTCATTTGTAGGGTCGCTTTCTGCAAAACCTAATCTTTGCGCTTCAGCCAGAGCATCATCATAAGACCAGCCTTCTTCGACCATCTTGGTCATCATGAAGTTGGAAGTTCCGTTAACGACACCAAGAACGCGCGTGATTTTGTCAGAAGCCAACGAATTTGCCAAAGTACGAAGAATTGGAATACCACCAGCAACAGCTGCTTCGTAATAAAGTGCTACATTATGCTCTTTAGCGATTTCTAACAATTCTGCACCATGAACAGCCAAAAGGTCCTTGTTAGCAGTAACAACGTGTTTCCCAGCTTCTAAGGCACGAGTGATAAAGGTCTTAGCTGGTTCGATACGCCCCATCAATTCCACTACGATAGTAATGTCCTTGTCTGACAAAATATCGTCTACATTGGTTACAAAGTTAAAGTCATTTCCTGCTGCAAGCAAGCGGTTCTTTTCATCTTCATCCTTGACCAATACCTTGGCCACTTCAATCTCTGAATGAGCTGACTGAACGATTTTTTCTCCATTTTCCTTTAGGAGGAATGGCACACCACTTGCAACGGTACCAAATCCAAGTAAAGCAATTTTAACTGTCATGTTTGTCTCCTAGAAATTTTCTGATATAGCCATTATAACAGAATTTTATGAAAATTCCTATTATAGTAAATCACTATTTCGGTCTAGAAAAGAAAAAACGAATCCCAAGATTCGTCTTTCCTGATAAATTAAAATTGATTTTAAAAATTATGAACGAATCTTTTGCAGATTAAGAACTGCATCGTGATTGATCAAGATGTGACCATACTCTTGCAAGACTGAGCGACTGATGTCACTGTCGTCTGCAAACTCACGCATACGAGCCAAGAGCCAGGCTGGATATGGACTTGGATGATTTTCCACATCAACTAAGATTGTCAAATAATAGTGTCCATTCATCTTATAGAGTTCAGAGGTTTCCATCTGGTAGTTAACCGTCTTTGCAAAAGCAACTAAGTCAGCAAGGCTTGCAAAGCGCAGGATATAGTAGATATAAGGTTCTTTCTTACTCTCAGTCTCCTTGTCTGCCTGCTCTTGCTCTTCTTCCTTTGCTTCGACCTGCTCTAGAGATTGGATGGCCTCAATATCGTCCTTGGTTTTATCTGCAATACTCTTTTCCAAGGTTTTGAGAAATTCATCTGGCGACATTTGGGCTAATTCTTCCATATCTGGTAGATCCGCCAAATCTTCAAAATCCAGATTTTGGTCAATCTTAGACTTGGTCACAAAGACGTCGACCTTATCAGGTTTTGGCGTCACGCGGAAACTCAGCATGCCACTATCCAAGAAATTGTCTGGCATCTCTAACTCATCTAAAATAGCATAGAAAAACTCTTCGGTTTTTTCCTGAGGAACGAGAAAGTCTGCAATCTCCATTCCCCGATCCATCAAATCATCTAAAGTCATCGTGATTTTTAGTGTTGTATCACTAATTTGTTTCATCTTCATATCTAGTAACCTCATACTTTCAGTCTATCTATTATACTAGATTTTTACGATTTTATCAAAAGAATGAAGCGAGAATGTGATATAATACTAGATATGATTTTAGATTTAAGAAAGAAAGTTCAATGAAAAATATAAAAGTAAATGCCTTGGCCAGCTTGCTGGTCAATATTCTCAATATCGTTTTTCCACTGATAACCAATCCTTATCTGACGCGGATTCTCAGCAAATCCAACTACGGTTATTTCAATACAGCTAATACCTGGGCAAGTTTCGTTATTCCACTAGCTGCCTTTGGAATATACAACTACGGGATTCGAGCTATTAGTAAGGTCAAGGATGACAAGAATAAAATCAACTACGTCTTTTCTAAGTTGTTTTATATCTCGGTTTTCACCTCTCTCCTGACGACAGGTATCTACTTCCTCATTATCTTCTTTGACACCAGCATTGAGAATCTGAAAGTCCTGTACTACATCCTAGGGGCCCAAGCACTCTTCCAATTTCTCAATATCGAATGGATGAACGAGGCTTATGAAAACTATGCCTTCATCCTCTATAAAACATTAATTATTCGAATTACCATGCTGGTCGCTATCTTCGCCTTTGTTAAAACGGCAGATGATATCGTTCCTTATGCTATCGTTATGACAGCGACCACTATCCTCAACTACCTGCTCAGTTTTCTTTGGATTAAGAGAGAAGTTTCTTTTGTTAAGATTGGTTTCGTCGAATTAGCTAAAGCTTCTAAACCACTCTTTACTATGCTTCTCCTAGCAAACGCTAATATGCTTTATACCTTGCTAGATAGAATGTTTATCACCAAGGGACCGGATGAGAACTATATTTCCTACTATACAATTGCCTATAGTATCGTCATGTTGATTGCCAGTGTCTTGAGTGGAGCTATCAACGTCAGTATTCCACGCCTTGGCTACTATCTCGGTAAAAAGGATTACAAGTCCTATAATTATCTCGTGAATCAAGCGGCATCCTTATTCTATTTCCTTATGGTTCCAACTAGTATCGGGATCATGATATTGGGACGGTACGCAACTGTTATTTATTCTTCTGAAAAATATCTTGAAGCGGGTATCGTAACTAGCGTCTTCGCTTTTCGTACCATCATTTGGGCTATAGAGTTGATTCTTGGTAAACAGATTATCTTTATCAACGACCATGAAAATCGCTTAACTGCCTTCTACTTCCTTGGTGGTGGGGCTAATATACTATTAAATAGCATCTTGTATTTCAATAATATTTTTGCACCTGAGTATTACATCGCTACGACCATTATCGCAGAAACTATCGTTGTTTTACTTGAAATTCATTTTATCAAGAAACACCAACTGATTAGTTTAAAAGAAATTTTTATAACCTTAACACGTTATAGCATTATATCCCTTGGTTTTATCCCAATCTTCTATATTTTCAAGATGATTTTCCAAATCAATTCCTACACAGTAAACTTCAATATGATTCTCATGGTTCTGTCTACCGTAGCAACTTGTGGTATCTATTACCTCTTGACCCTCTTTATTACCAAAGACAAAACACTCCACTATGCACTGAACCTTGTACTTGCTAAATTAAAACGAAATTAAAAAAATCCCCTACTGATAAATTAGTTGTCAGTAGGGGATTTCTTCTTTATTCTTTTTCTTTCTTTTCAGAAGCGTTGGCTTCTAGATTTGAATCTTGTTTAGGTTGTTCAACAATAGAGGAATTAGCTTCTTGTTTCTGTTCTGGCTTGACTGCATCGCTATTTACAGCAGCAACAGCCTGTTTCCAGATTCCTTCTTCGTTTACTTTGTAACCATCAGGTGTTGTTGCGTTCTTCAACAAAGAACCATCAGCTTGGAAATAGTACCAATTACCATCAAGCTGTTTCCAACCCGTTTGCATAGCTCCTGATTCATCAAAGTAATAATGATCACCATTTACTTTATGAAGGCCAACCAACATGATGCCATCTTCAGGATTTAGATAATACCAGACGCCTTTGTCTTTTATCCAACCAGTTTTCATGGCTCCATTTGATTCAAAGTAACGGTAATGATTATCAAACCATTTCCAGCCTGTTTGCATGGCACCAGATTTGCTAAAGTAATATTGCTTACCATCTACTTGATGGAGGCCGACTAACATAACGCCTTCCTTACCTTCAAGATAATACCAGGCATCACCATCTTTCAACCAACCAGTTTGGAGTGCGCCCGACGTAGCGTAGTAATGCCAAGAATCATTTGACCACTGCCATCCAACTTGCATAGTACCTGCAGAGCTGAAGAAATAGTTCTTACCGTCAATCTCTTTAGATCCTACAGCCATAATACCTGTTTCTGGATCCAAATAATACCATGATTCTTTATCTTTCAACCAACCCGTTTTCATAGCACCTGAGTTCGTATAGAAGTACCAGCTATTGTCTTGCCACTTCCATCCAGTCTGCATGGCACCACTAGCATTCAAATAGTAACGAACACCATTTATATCTTGTCTGCCAGTTAACATGATGCCATCTTTATCCAGATAATACCATGTTTCCTGATCCTTGACCCAGCCGGTTTTCATAGCTCCAGAACTTGCAAAATAGTTCCAGTGACCATCAACAAATGCCCAGCCAGTTTGCATGATACCTTCTTGATTAAAGTAGTATGTGCTTCCATTGATATTCTTTTTACCGATGGTCTTTAGCCCATCCTCATCATAGAAATACCAATTTGAATCAATCTTTTGCCATGTTGAAGGCTTACCTGCTGTTTGGAGTGCACCACTTTCGCTAAAGAACATCTTCTTGCCATTATAAACTTGGTGTCCTGTTAGCATCTTCCCATCTGCCGCAAAGAGATACTTTTTCCCTCCAATTTCAGAGAGCTCGCTAAATCGTCTAGCACCATTTGATTGGATATAATACCAAGAGTCATCTAGTTTGAACCAACCACCAGTTTGCATTTTACCATTTTGGTTCAGATAGTAATCATTCCCTTTGGCATTTTCTCCCCAGTCGTCGTTAAGGTGAAGCCAGCGACCTGCTTGCATTTGTCCTTTTCCATTAAAGAAATAAGTGGCTCCGCCAATCTCTCTCCAGCCGATAGCCATTTCTCCGTCAGTCAAACGATATTTCCAATAACCATCTTCTTGATACCATTTTTCGTCAACTACAGGGATATTAGGGAAGGTATTTGAAACATTTGCAAATCCTTTATCGCTAATATCAAAAACGGTAGCGTCTTGAGTTTGGCTAGCAGCATGAAGAACCTGAATATTTTTCTTCTGAAGGTATTCTCTGGTTGAAGCAACATTAATATCTCCACCAGTTGTCTGAATAATCATTTTTGGTGATAAGTTTTCAAGGAAATTAATCGTATTTGAAATTGTCGCATCATAATGGTGGTTCCATTTCATCATATCAACCTTGCCGATAACTGGACCTAACTTATCTTCTGCTCCTTCGGCATTATCCAAATCTCCTCCAAGATAGATTCTCTTTCCTGCCACAGTCACTACTGAAACAATGGAGTTGGAGTTATCATCTCGAACTTTTTTCAGATTCCCGTCAGCATCATATTCATTCTTATAGTTGTAGAGTTGGATATCCATATCACCTAATTTTAGGTGGCTATCCTCATCTGAAATATTCTGGATAAGAGTAACTCCTCGTTTTTGAGCTGCTCTCAAAGCATTATCATAATTGAAAAGATTATCCCATAGTCCCCAGTTTGCTGTAATCCGATCATCTGAATATTTTTTCAAATAAAACTTACCGACTTGATATCGATTGAGTATTTCGTCTGCCCCACCAATATGGTCACTATGAACATGAGTGCCTATAATAAAATCTAATTTTTTTACACCTATTTGATCCAAGTGGCGAATCAATCGATCCTCCAATACTTGATAATTTCTCATGGAAATTCCCCAGCGGCTTGGATAGCGTGGATCACTCCCATCAGGAAAATCATAGTCTTCTCCCATATCAATCAAAGCATAGTGACCATTGCTTTCCAGAAGGATGGCGTCACTCCCAGATTTTGCTTTAGTATTTATGAAATGGATACGATTGCCCGAACCTGCAGAGATGGTATCTGCATCTACTCCTTGCGATAACTGAATCAGTAATAGAAAGAATGCGAGAACACTATAGCTGACTGATTTTAATAACCATTTATTTTTCACCTTGAAAACTCCTTTATCTTAACAATAAGCAACTTTTTTAATCTAATCAATCCAATAATTTTTATCCCCTCCTGGGACTTGTTGCTCAATAGGAGGTGGAGTCATATAGTTTTCTCCAAATTCGTAGACAAGTATTTCATGGTATTTTCTCGGAACCTTGACCACAATGTCTTCATAGGGCATATCAATCAAATCATAGAGCCATTCTTTTTTTATACCATTTGGATAATAAGGGTCATAGATAGTACAAGTAAGATCTGTTGCTTGATCTACACTATACTTCAAAGCAAGGCTCTCTAATTTTTGATTCCATAGCTGTGGGGAAGTTAAGCGGAAAATAGCTGATCCCATATAACGAGGGAGGTTCTTAAGTCCACCATTCTCAGACTTGATCCCTTTAAAATTCAAAGAAGAAAGTCGAATGAAATATTTGTAGAGCTTCATTTTCTTACGGTCACTTTCCTCTGTGACGACACCATCATATGGAAAAATGTCAACGCAAGTTCCCAATACGACCGTTGGGTCTACGAGGTTAGCATCTCGACGAGTCCTTACATCATAGACTCTCATATAACTGTATGGATATCCCTTTGTTTCTCTGAATGAAATCAATTTGTAGTAGGGATGATTTTCATTTTGTAAAACCTTGTAAAGTTTTTCAAATTCATCACGCGCCAAGGAAATATCTGTATCATCATCCCAAGGGATAAATCCTTTATGGCGTACAGCCCCTAGTAAGGTTCCAAAATCAATAAAGTATTTGATTTGATGTTGTTCACAAAGATCATGTAGATACTTTAAAATATCCAATTCTACTTGCTTGATTTCTTCAAGAGTTAAAGTTCTTTCAGACATAGGTTCTATTCTCCTAAATTTGACTATATTTTTAAATGTTTCTTAATCCCAATCCCGTCATTTAGACCTTTTAACAATCTTCCATAATTTAAAATCATGATGAGATACTCTTTGTTCAACCGGTGGCAATTGCATATAGTCTCCGTAGTCTGAGGTCAAAATTTCATGATAATTTTTCGGAATGGTAAATTCCTTACCTTCAAATGTTCCAGTAGTAACTTGTTCCAGCCATTCACGTCTCCACACTGGTTTGTTCATATCCTTGTAGATAAGATAATCCACTTGCTCATAATCTGAGACTTTACGGGATTTTGCAAGCTCTTCAATCTGGGCAACGTATTTGTTCGTATTGGTGAAATAGAAAATAATAACTGACACATAACGTAGCAGTGAATTCAGTACACTTTTCGTATTGGTAATGCCTTTAAAGGTGTAGCAACTCAATTGACGTTTCTTTATCAGTTTCGTCATCTTGTTTTTAAATTGTATGTCATCCTCGTAGCCATCTACAGGGAAAATATCTACATAGATTCCCATATTCGAATCGATGCGAACATCTTCTTCCAGCAAGTAGGTATGATTATCCTGCACTTTCATGAAGGGATAGACATAGTTGAGATTGTTTTTATAAGACATGACCTCGTAACGTTCATCAGGGTTAGCGATAAGGTAGTCTTGCAATTTTTCATAATCTTCTCGTAACATGCAGATATCCATGTCATCATCCCAAGGGATAAATCCTTGATGGCGTACAGCACCAATTAGACTTCCATATGCTAAGAAATACTTGACACCAATTTTCTGACAAACTTTATGAATATACTCCATGATTCCAAGTTCCATCTGTTGAATTTCATTGACATCTGTTACTTCTTGGTACCGAACTCCTTCATCCCGTTTGCAGACTACGAGTCCATAGCCAATCGCTAGCCAGAAGATGATATTAATAAAGTTGGTTGAATACATAATCTGACTTTCAAATAATTGACCAAACAAGATACCGAAGAAAAGGATCATGATCAATTTATCAGTGTTTTTCTTGGAAACAATCAAATACGTTAAAAAGCGCTTGATGACATAAGCCAGTACAAGAAGGAAGGATACCAAACCTAGAACTCCCGAACTGACAAATATGGTCACAAAAATGTTATGGAAATTCCCACCAATAAGGGAGTTTTGAATCTCAAATTTACTGAAATATTCTGTGTAGTAATCTGGAACGTTTCGTACACCATAACCAAAAATTGGTTTGGCACTTCCCATCTTGATGGCATTTTTCCAGATATAGGTTCTACCACTTGGTGTTGTTTCGATCAGATGGAGCTCACCGTTCTTCTTAGTAACAGATGAATCTGTCTCAGCATAGGATTGTCCTTTGTTTAAATCTAAGACAGTCGCAGTTTCAGATGAGATATAGATTGAAGTTACATAGCTTAATCCAATATTAGTTGCAGTAATCAGCAAACCAGCAACTATAAAAGTGAGGAATCGTTTAACGATACTTCCTCTAGTAGCAAAGAAACTATAGAGTCCAATCATGAGAAGTAAAGAAAGTAAGGCTCCTCGACTTTGCATCGTTGCGAAGTAAACGAATTGAATCACATTGTTCAGTTTAAGATAAACAGAATATTTACTTCCTTTATGGATCAAATACATAGCCAAAATAATGCTAATGTATGAAAATATCGCACTAGCATTTGGATTGACAATCCCCCACAGACGTCCATTCATGACACCATAGTAATAAGATTGTTCGCCAATCTTAAATAGGATAAGGACTCTACTTACCAATAAACCAAACGCAAAAATTGCTGAAGAAAAAGATACAATTTGAACCGTATAGGCAATCCAGTCAAATAATTTTTTAAGTTGCCCTGATTGTAACATGGTAAATAATAAAACATAGGTTACCATGAAGAGAATTTCAATCACATTTCCAATCAGATGTCCAGAGCGATTGAAAATAGCTGATAGCAGATGACTTCCAGCTAATAGTCCAAATAAGGATAGAAATTTACGATCTGCTGTGATTTCTTTCCACTTAAACAATAAGGTATAGCAAATATAAAGCACTACAATTGCTGATAATCCCTTGTAGAGGGGATTTGCTATCTTATAAACCAGTGAACTCATACTTAAAATCGAAATGAAAACAAATAGATACGCAATCCATAGTTTTGATTTTTCAAAGTATTCATCCATTTTTGAAAAATTCATTTTCAACTCCTTCTCATGATATTAGTTTTTTAATCCAACAATTTTCTTATATAGCCATGGAGAAATGACAAGTGAAAGGATCGCTACCTTGCGAAAAGTGGTGAAATAAGCATCTTTCCATATTTCGCGTCGGTGCTGAACAATCCAAGTCCTCAGCTCGGCTTTCTCCTTTTGATACTCTTCACGTGAAGTAAAGATAATTTTATCGTAAACTGTGATGTACGACCAACATTCTCTGTTTATTAATTCGTATTTTAAATTAGGGAAGGCTTGTGAAACTTGAGCAATTATTTGCTTATAAACTTCTATTGTGTCAAATACATGTCGATTAACAGATGTTGTTGCACTTCCCTCACGATGATCATAATAATAAACAGGTTTGTCAATAAATACGCAACTGCATCTTGTCTTTAGTAGCAATTCAGTTAAAAACAAGGCATCTTCAGCTAGGTGATAATTGGTATTAAACTTTTCATCGGCAAGCAGGTCTCTCTTAAACAGTTTTGCGACTGGAAAAAATGATGTTCTGGTAGTCATCAGTAGTTCCTTCATGGTTTCTTCTGTTGACCAGAGTTCTGTTTTTTCTGAATGTGAAGGTAGGTCTGTTACAATGCCGTTTTTGATATGGTGCAGAGGAGCAATTACAAAGCCTACATTCAACCCTTCAGCTGCACTTGCTAAAGTAGCTAGGTAATCCTGGGTAACGAAATCATCGCTATCAATAAAGGTAACCCAAGAACCCGTTGCTAGCTGAATTCCCATATTTCTAGCATTTGAAACACCAGCATTTTCGATATGATAAACCTTGATATTCTCATACTGAGACGCTAAGTGATCACAGATCTGTCCACTGGAATCAGTAGAACCATCATTGATTAGGATTAACTCAAAATGGGCATAAGTCTGTTGAAGAATCGACTCCACACATCGCTCCAGATAAGCCTCTACATTGTAAACTGGAACGATAACGCTTATTTTTTCTCCCATCATGCTCCATATTCTCCCTTATACTCTGTGTAGCTCTTGTCCATGTCTGCTATAATAGCATCATGATGCGGTACTTGTTTGTCCGCTGGTGGCGGTGTCATATAGTCCCCAAAAGCAGTGCTGAGATAAGCATCGTAGCCAACTGGAATAGGCATCTCAGTTCCTTCAAATGGCAAGAAAAGATTGTCTTCAAAGGATGCGATTGGGTATTTGTTTCGCATGTAGCCGGGACCTGAGCATAATTCCGTAATTCCATCGCACTCAGCCAGACCATACTTGGTCATTTCTTTTTCAGCTTTTTTCCAAATGCGATAACGTAGAGATTTTGGAGTCAGGCCGAGTAAGATACGACTTCCCCATTTCATGACTGCACCATGCTTTTCTGGGATAGTTTGCGCACAAAAGAGTGAATAAATCAAGGCCCAACGAACCTGTTTCTTACGCTCAGCTGGATTTTTAGGATAATAATCCAATGGTAAAACATCCAAGGCCAAACCGTGTGGCAAATCCAAATCCTTCTGATAAGGCTTGATACAAGTAGTTTCCTTGTCACGAATGGTAATAAAAAGGTTACGGTCTACAAAATCTTTATTACTCTTTGACAAGAAATAACGCTCGTCTGCATAACGTGGCCACAGTTCTGCTAATTTTTCATAGTCCTTACGCGGCATGAAAAAGTCCAAATCATCATCCCAAGGAATGAAGCCCTTATTACGAAGGGCGCCAATGGCTCCTCCACCACAGAGATAGCACAACAAATCATGTTCTTTACAAAATGCGACGAAATATTCAGCCATTTCCAGACTACGAGCCTGAATCGCTTTCAAATCACTCATGTCTCTCCTCTTCTGTCCAATAACGAGTTATATCGTTTTATTATACCATAAAAAAGCCCTAAAAATCCATCAGATACTAAGAAAAATCAAAGCCTAAACCACTTTTTCACTAGTGATTCAAACTTTGATTTTTTTATAGTATTCTATCTCATTCCCATTTGGGCGAGTTTGGTTTGGTATTTATTTTGATCAACTAGAAGTCCTTGTCCACCGTAGATATCATAAGCATCTACCCAGTCACCAAGTTCTGGGACGGTGAGTCTTTCAATGCCATTTTGAGCACCTTCTAGGACAGATAAGCCATTGGTCAACAAGAAGCTATATGGTAGATTTGTTGAGGTCATGCCAAAGACTTTTCCAAGTGCCTCTGATCCCGTAAAGAGCTTGGTTGGATCTTTGATTTGCTCAAGAACAGCCGACATGACTTGTTGCTGACGTTTGGTACGGCCATAGTCTCCCTCATCGTCATCACGGAAGCGAGCATAGTTCAGCAAGGTGGATCCATTCATCTGCTGTTTTCCAACTTTGATAGTTTGAGTTGGGGACTCTGTCTCTGTTGCATGAAGGTCATCTCCAACTGTTGCTTCTGTTAGAGGTTGACCATTCAATGTTGAGAATTGAGCATCAATCGTTACTCCGTCAGGGAAGAGGGTATCAATAGCTGTTGCAAAGGCCTGGAAGTCGACCAGGGCATAGTACTTAATATCCAAATCAAAGTTGTCTTTTAGAACCTTGCGGACCATTTCTGCCCCTTTTTGCCCTTCTTGTTCCCCAAGTTCATAAGCAACATTTAGTTTGTTATCCGTCTGTTTCTGGCCATTTACAATCTTACTGTACCCGTCGATATAAACTAAGTTGTCACGCATAAAGCTGACTAGTTTGATCTTCTTATCCGATCCACTGACATTCAGTACCATGATCGTGTCAGTACGGGTTTCTGCACTATTTTGACCGATACGGCCATCTGTCCCCATGACTAGGATATTCACACCATCTTTGGTATCCTGACCGTTAAAGACCTCTACTTGAGCTGCCTTGGCGTCAGCTGGCTTATTTGTTGGATTGGCTGCTGACTGGAACCCTCTAAGAAACATGAAAATCATCCCTGCAAGCACGCATGTAATCAACAGCAGGAACCAAGTCAATATTCGTTTGAAGCGAATTCTTCTTTTTTTCTTTTTGACTTTAGGTTGAGGAGTTACCTTTTCACGTTTCTTAGATCGACTTCTACTGCCATAAGTCGGAAGATCAATATCTCTACCCCAAGATTCTTCTTTTTCTTCTTGGTAGAAATGGTGAACTTCCGACTTGGGACCTGCCATTTTCTGTTGCAGATAATCAAACTCCCTCCGTTCACGGTCGTTGAGGTAATGAATATTTTTGAAGAGATAGTCATAACGTAACTGCTCGTGATGACTTAAAGGATTTTCTTTGCTCATTGACTCTCCTTTTCTATATCAGTTATGGTAAAAATCGGGTAGGTTCCCAGGATCTTGTGCTGGATTCCAATAGCTTCTAGTTCTTGTCTTGCAAAATGAACCAGTTCTTTGTCACTATAGTCTACATCGATAATGAAAAAGTATTCTCCCAAGGCTGTTTTAAGGGGGCGACTTTCAATCTTTGTTAAGTCAATCCCTCTCCAAGCAAAGGTCGAAAGTGCCTTGTAAAGAGCACCAGGTAGGTTGTCTGGTAAGGTCAAGGCCAAACTCATTTTTTCAGCTTGTGAGTTCAAAGGAATCTTCGGTATCTCTGCCCCTAACACCCAAAAACGTGTGAAATTGGCTTCCATTTCCTGAATATCCTCTGCAATCAATTCCAAGCCATATTCTTCAGCTGAACTTTTAGGAGCAATAGCTGCATAAGGCTGATCTGGATGTTCTGAAATAAAGCGAGCTGCATAGGCTGTACTGGCGGTTACCTCAATTTTGGCCTCTGGATAGTTTTTGTCGATGAATCTCTTTCCTTGAGCCAGAGCCTGAGGATGAGAAAAAATTTTCTCAATTTTTGACTGACCGGGAACCGCCATCAACTGCTGGTGAATGGGCTGAACGATTTCTGCAACTGCTTGGATGCGAGCCTGATGAAAAAGATAATCCAAGCTTTCATGCACACTTCCCTCAATGGAGTTTTCAACTGGTACTACTGAATAGTCTACCAATCCCTGTTCATAGGCCTTGATAACGTCTGTAATATTTGAAAAAGGCTCTAGTTCCTCATGTGGAAAAGCCGTTTGCACAACATGATGCGAAAAAGATCCCTTGGGACCTAGATAGGCAATTTTCATCTCAGTTCCTCTGTAATTTCCTCTGGGCTTAACTTGGTTACATCCAAAACCCGACTGGCTACTTCCTCATACCAAGCTTGTCTTTCTTTGAAAATAGCTGCCAGTTCTTCCTTACTATTATTTAGAAACAGTGGGCGCTGATTGTCCTTATCAGCTGCGATACGTTGGTAGAGGGTTTCAAAATCTGCTTTTAGGTAGATGTTTTCAGGATTGGTTTTGAGCAAGTCACGATTTCTCTGAGAAATGACGACTCCTCCGCCAGTTGACACAACTCGGTCCGTTTTTAGTAAGTCAGCTAGAACTTCTGACTCTACTTGACGAAAGGCCACTTCTCCTTTTTCAGCGAAGAAATCCGCAATGGACATGCCCAAACGTTCCTCGATTAAGGCATCCATATCGATATAGTCTGGGTCCAAGCCTCTAGCAATTGTCGACTTGCCTGCCCCCATAAATCCGAGTAATACCTTAGCCATGAATCAAGCTCTCCAAATCATCAAAGAAGCTAGGATAGCTAGTGTTGATGGCTTCTGCACGGTCAAGCTCCACTTCTCCATCAGCAACCAAGAGGGCTGCGATGGCTGTCATCATTCCAATTCGATGGTCACCAAACGTATTGACTCTAGCGCCATGAAGTCTTGATTTTCCTTTGATAATCATCCCGTCTGCTGTAGGAGTGATATCCGCCCCCATGCTATTTAAGGCATCTGTCACCACCTGAATGCGGTCTGTTTCCTTTACCTTGAGTTCCTCAGCATCCTTAATGACTGTTTCACCTTGCGCTTGTGTCGCTAAAAGGGCAATAATAGGCAATTCATCAATCAAGCGGGGAATCAAGGCTCCACCAATCTCTGTTCCTTTCAAGTCTGAAGACTCGACAGTCAAGGTTGCTGATTTAGCGACAGGATCGATTTCAGTTATTTCTAGTTTTCCACCCATGGCGCGAATGACATCAATAATACCAGTACGAGTTTCGTTAATCCCCACATTCTGCAGCACCACACTAGAGTTTGGAACAATCAAACCTGCGACCAACCAAAAGGCTGCACTGGAAATATCTCCTGGAACAACTACCTTTTGTCCGATCAGTTTTTGTGGTCCTTGAACTGTGATTTTTTTGCCATCCACACTTAAATGGCCACCAAATTGCTGTAGCATATCTTCGGTGTGGTTACGAGTACATTCTTTCTCGATAATAACGGACTCCCCCTGAGCCTGCAAGGCTGCAAACATCAAGGCTGACTTGACCTGAGCAGAGGCGATTGGCAACTCATAGTGAATAGGTGTAAGTTTTTTCGTCCCTTTTAAGTGAAGAGGGGGCAGGTCTCGCTCAGTTTGCCCTGAAATACTGACGCCCATTTTTTTCAATGGAATCGTCACACGGTCCATAGGACGTTTAGAAAGACTGTCGTCTCCGAACATCTCTACTTCGAAGTCTGCACCAGCAAGGACACCTGAAATCAGGCGAATCGAGGTGCCAGAATTCCCCATATCCAAGGCATTTTGTGGCGCTTTTAAGCCATCCATGCCAACACCTTGAATGGTGATAACCCCATCTTTATCCTCAATTTCTACACCAAGATCACGAAAAACCTGCATGGTTGAAAGCACATCCTCTCCACGCAGAATATCATAAACCTTAGTCTCGCCCTCAGCCAAACTTCCAAAAATAATCGAACGATGGCTGATAGACTTGTCACCTGGAACCCGGATACTGCCATGTAAGTGGCGAATGTTTGTTTTTAGTTTCATAGTTGACCTCATACTTGCAATACTTTTTCTTATTTTATCACAAAAAAGCCAGAAATTCCTGAAATTTCTGGCTTTTATACAGATAAAATACTATTTCAATAATTCTGAAACAGGTTCAAAGACAATTTTCTCAATGTCCGAAAGGTAAATGGACAATTGTTGCTGTTTGGCAAAGAAATCTGACAAAAGAGCGTTCTCTTGGATTTGCTTACTGAAAGACTGCATCTTTTCTTGGAAAGAGGCGTCTGGCATTTGTCCCGTTTGCGCCATGACTTGGATTTCTTGTTGGAAAGCAAGGTAGTCTGCAAAAATCTTGCTAGCTTGTTCATCAGCTTGGATGGCATCTTTTGCTACCTTGACCGCCTTGTATTCTGGTAATTCGCGTAACCCGCGGCTAAGTTCATTTGCACTATCGTAAATATTTGACATGATTTTCTCCTTATTTGATGACGACTGTATAGTCCGTATTTTCTGTAATTAAGCGTTCAGCTCGTTCTAAATCTTGAGCATTTTTAAAGGAAATTTGTAGAATACCGTGAATATCCTCACGGTTTTCTTCGTTGATGTGGATATTAACCAAAGAAGTCCCACGTAGCAATTCCAAAATTCGCAAGATGACATCTTCTTCATCGGGAACATCGACATAGAGGTCGTAAGAGCTATCCACACCACCACGCTTATGTATTTCCATGGCCTGACGTTGCGCACGCGCTTGGTTGAAAAAGTTCCAGATTTGCTCTTCATCTCCCCTGCTGATGGCCTGACCAATCGCTTCCAAGCGTTCCTTGAAATCCGCAATTCGCTCTAGAATAGTCTCACGGTTAGACAAGAGAATAGAAGTCCACATACCTGGCTCGCTTTCCGCAATGCGAGTCATATCTCGAAATCCACCCGCCGCAAAGCGTCTTGCCATCTCATGTTCTTGAGCATAAACTGCTGTTTGTTCCATGAGACCTGATGCCAAGATATGGGGAAAATGGCTAATCTGTGAAGTTACTTGATCGTGCTCCTTGGCATCAATTTCAATGAAACGAGCATGGAGGCCTGAAAGTAGGTCCTTCATTTCTGAAAGGGTTTCTGGAGTGGTCAAGCTAGATGGAGTAAAGATATAGTAGGCATTTTCAAAGAGATTAACATCGGCAGAGGCAGCTCCTGTCTTGTGGCTACCAGCCATGGGATGAGCCCCGACAAAACGAATTGACTTGCCAGCCAAATATTCCTCCGCCACTTCCACAATGGCAGCCTTGGTTGAGCCCGCATCCGAGATAATGACGCCTTCTTTCAAGTTCAAACCTGCCAACTCCTGAATAAAAGCAATGGTCTGCTTGATTGGCAAGGTCAAGATGATGACATCTGCCAGAGGAGCAAAACTGGCAAAATCATCCGTCGCACGGTCAATCATCCCCCGCTCCAAGGCAATATCTCTAGAAGCCTGACTGCGATTATAACCTAGAATTTCATAATCAGGATGATCGCGTTTGATACCAAGCGCCATCGAGGCACCAATCAAACCGAGACCTGCGATATAGATGGTTTTTGCCATAGGAACTCCTTAATAGTTCTTTGTATACTCACGGTGTTTGGTTACCGCTTCTTTTAATTCCTCTAGGTTGTCCGATGAAAATTTTTCAAGGATTTCTTGCGCCAGAACCGTTGCTACAACAGCTTCCATGACTACCCCAGCTGCTGGCAGAGCGGTCGGATCACTTCTCTCCACGGTTGCCTTGTAAGGTTCGTGGGTTTCGATATCCACACTCATAAGTGGTTTGTAAAGAGTGGGAATGGGTTTCATAACTCCACGAACAACAATTGGTTGCCCATTGGTCATACCACCTTCAAAACCACCTAGATTATTGGTACGACGAGTATAGCCGTCTTCTTTAGACCAGAGAATTTCATCCATAACTTGGCTGCCTTTGCGGTAACCAGCTTCAAATCCAAGACCAAATTCCACCCCTTTAAAGGCATTGATAGAAACAACTGCTTGGGCCAATCGCGCATCCAATTTTCTGTCCCATTGGACATAGGAGCCAAGGCCAACTGGAACGCCTCCGACGACTGTCTCTACAACCCCACCGATGGTATCACCGTCACGTTTGATTTGGTCAATATAGTCCTTGATTTCCTGTTCCCGCTCTTGGTTGACAATAGAAACTTCAGACTGGGCAGCTCGTTCCTTAATCTCAGCCACTGTCAGATTTTCAGGTACATCGATTTCCTTGCCACCAAAGACCACGACATGGTTGGCAATCTCCATATTTAGCTCAGCCAAAAGTCGTTTGGCTACTGCCCCAACAGCCACTCGCATGGTGGTTTCACGGGCAGATGACCTCTCCAAGGAATTTCGCAAATCATCAAAACGGTACTTAATGCCCCCAACTAAATCGGCATGACCTGGGCGAGGATGGGTAATTTTTCTCTTGCTTTTAAGGCGGTCTTCAATGTCCTCAGCAGACATGATATCCAGCCATTTTTGGTGGTCCTTATTGATGACATCCATGGTAATAGGTGCCCCTGTCGTCTTCCCGTGACGAACGCCCGAAGTAAAGACAACCTGGTCACTCTCAATCTTCATACGGCCACCACGACCGTAGCCACCCTGACGGCGTTTAAGGTCTCCATTAATATCCTCTGCTGTCAAAGGAAGTCCAGCTGGAATTCCTTCAATAATAGCCGTCAAACGGGGGCCGTGTGATTCTCCTGCAGTTAAATATCTCATACGTTCTCCTTATTTTACCAAGTAGTCTTTCATCTCTTCCAGAGAAACTGGGTGAATGGTCGCTGAACCAAGCTCTGGAACTAAGACCAATTTCAAGGTGTTTCCACGCGCTTTTTTATCATGAGTCAAAGCTTGATAAAGTTTGTCAACATCCCAGTTTTCATAATCAACAGGCAAGCCAAATTTCTGGCACATCTCTGTAATGGACTGGGTTATTCCTTCTGGCATGAGGCCTTTTCCCTCAGCAACCTTGGAAATCTGAACCATGCCCATAGCCACAGCTTCTCCATGCATGACCTTGCCATAACCGGCAGTTGCTTCAATAGCATGACCAATAGTGTGCCCAAAATTGAGGTAAAGACGAACACCGTTATCCAACTCATCTTCGACCACCATCTTGCGCTTAACCTGACAAGAATGTTCAATCAAAGTCTCTGCATGTTCCAAAATGCTCTCTACAGAACCATCTAGCTCCATCAAGAGAGCCCACAGTTCTGGATCCTCAATCAAGCCGTACTTGATAACCTCGCCCATCCCCTCAATCAGCTCTCTTTTTCCAAGCGTTTCTAGGACAAGCGGGTCAATCAGAACCCCATCTGGTTGGGCAAAAGTTCCCACCATATTTTTAGCAAAAGGAGTATTGACACCCGTCTTTCCACCAATAGACGAATCAACCTGGGCTGTCAAACTAGTCGGAATCTGAACAAAGTGAATGCCCCGCATATAGGTAGAGGCTACAAAACCAGCTAGGTCCCCAACGACACCACCACCAAGAGCCACGATCCCATCGCTACGAGTCAACCCCTGCTTGACTAGAAATTCATAGACTTTCTGAACAGTTGTTAAATTTTTTCGTTCTTCGCCTTCTAAAAAGTCAAAAACAGCTACCTGAAAACCAGCATCTTCTAGGCTGAGTTTAATCTTCTCTGCATAGAGAGAAGCTACATGGTTATCGGTTACAATGACCACTTTTTGAGGTTGCCAGAGTTCTCGCAACCATTGACCAGCCTGAGCCAGACAACCTTTTTCAATCTGAATATCATAAGGATGATGCGGAATATCGATTCTGATTTTCATAGGAGGGTCTCCTTTTCACTATTTATATTTTTCTGTTAAGGACTGCCAAATTTCTTCTGTCGGCATTTCTTTACCTGTCCACAGTTGAAAAGCTTCAGCAGCCTGATAGAGCAACATTCCTAGACCATTGACAGCTGGATTGCCCTGCCTCCTAGCCCATTTCAAAAATGGCGTTTCAAAGGGTTGGTAAATGATATCTGCCACCAATAGAGTTTCTGGTAAGACTAAGCTCTCAGGAACTGGGGATGATTTGCCATCCATTCCTACACTGGTCGCATTGACGAGCAGGTCCGACTTGGCAATCATTTCTTGCAGTTCAGAAATATCCTCCAAAGCATACAAGTCCACTTCAAAGCCTGTCTGCTCCTGTAACTTATCTAGGTAAGGTCTTGTTTTTTCCATGGAAACTGAACGAACAAAGACTGAAATTTGACTGACGCCATCCAAAATAGCCTGTGCCAAAATGGACTTGGCCGCACCACCTGCTCCCAGAATGGTCATTTTCTTATCCGAAATTGTAAAAGAAGGCAAGCTCTTAAAGAATCCCTTGCCATCTGTATTATATCCAATTAAAGTTCCGTCTTGATTAACAACTGTGTTGACTGCCCCAATCAAACGAGCTTCATCACTCAACTCATCCAGATAAGAAATCACTTGCTCCTTGTAAGGCATAGACAGGTTGATGCCAAACATCTGGTAACGGCGAATATTGGCGACTGTTTCTGCCAAATCACCCGCTTCAATCTCCCAAGCTACATAGGCACCATTAATAGCTGTCGCCTCAAAGGCCCTATTGTGGATAAAAGGTGAAATAGAGTGTTTGATGGGATTGGCAACAACTGCAGCTAAACGTGTATAGCCATCAAGCTTCATCCAAAATCTCCCTGATTTTCTTCATGTTTGATAGCGAAATCTGACCTGGGGCACTCGCTTCATCCAGACTAGCAAATGACCAACTTGAACCCGTCACATCTGAAGTGATACGAGATACCTTGCCCATTTTCCCCATGGAAATGGTCACGTACTCTTGCTCAGGGTTGAGTGTTTTAAATCCTCGTGTGTAGTTCATCAAGTCTAAAACATCCTGCTCCGTATGGGCCATAACTGATACCTTGACCACTTTCGGAGAGAGACTGGTCAACTCAGACAAAATTTCCATCATGTTTTCAGGTGTCTCCTGGAAATTATGGTAACTCAAAACAAGATTTGGAAAATCCAACATTTCCTCAAAAACGTCCTTGTAGCTGAAATACTCAAAATCTACATAATCCGGCTGATAGAGCTGAATAACTTCCTTGATGATTTGAACATACTCTTCTGAGGAAAGTTCGATTTCTCCTCCCTCAGCGCGTGTCCGAAGGGTAAAGACAAGTTCGCGTCCTGCAAATTTCTCAAAGATAGCGGGTGCTACCTGTAAAATAGCGTCCTTTGTAAGAAAGTCCGCACGCCACTCAATGATATCGGCATCTTCATACCTAGTGGCATCCAGTTCTTGCGCTTCTTCTAAACTTCTTGGCATTACTGAAACGATTAATTTCATCTACTAACCTTCATACTAATCACCTTGAGGTAATTACTGCTTTCATCTTTTTTATTATAGGCAAAGTCTGCTGGAAGACCATATTGGTTCAAGATCTGATACCTTCTTCCTGCAAAACCTTTATCAATTTGTTCTGTAAATTTCTGGCGGGAAACATTGGCAGCATTGGTACTGGCAATGATAATGCCTCCCGGATTTAAAATCTCTAGACTCTGGGAAATCAACTTGTGATAGTCCTTAGCTACAGAGAATGTTTGTTTTTTATTGCGGGCAAAGCTTGGTGGATCAAGAACAATCACATCATAGGTCAAGCCTTTTCGCTTGGCATACTTGAAGTACTCAAAGACATCCATGACGATAAAACGATGATTGTCCATGCTGAGTCCATTTGCCTGAAAATGAGCTTCTGACAGCTCTCTAGACCGTTTGGCCAAGTCAACTGAAGTCGTCTCACTCGCACCTCCCATAGCTGCAGCAACTGAAAAGGCAGCCGTATAGGAAAACATATTGAGCAAGGATTTGCCCATAGCTAGGCCGTCAACCAGACTCCCACGAACCTCATGCTGGTCTAGGAAAATCCCTGTCATCAAGCCATCATTCATAAAGACTTGATAGAGCACACCATTCTCAAGAACAGTAAAGTAATCTGGCGCTTCCTCACCATAAACATAGGCAGACTCGTAGTCTAGACCTTTAAAACGAATCTTCTCATAAGCCCCCAAGACCTCAGGAAAAACTTCCTTAAAAGCCTTTACGATTAGCTCACGAATCTGGTAAACAAAGGAGTTGTACCAAGAAAAGACAGCATAATCTCCATAGAGATCAACAGTCAGACCACCAAAACCATCCCCCTCTTGGTTAAAAAGGCGAAAGGCAGTAGTCAAGTCATCTTGATAATAAGGCTTTCTAGCTTCCTTAGCCTTACGAAACAGGATTTCAAAAAAGGCTTGATTGAAACGAACCTTTTCCTTGCTGACCAACCAACCGATTCCCTTATTCTGTTGAGAAAGATAGGCGCTCCCTAAAAACTTCCCGTCTTGACTAAGAACTTCTACTGCCTGATCCGTCAGATCAATATCTGTTAAATCACTTGCTTCCAAAAGAACTAGACCCTTAGCTAGCTTTTTTTCAACGCGTCTGCTGACCCTAATTCTATTCATAGCTACTATTATAGCAAATTTTGTGACAATTCTCAAAAAAGAAACCGTTTAACCATTTGTACTTTAGTTTACTGAGTGTCATTTTTGTTAAAATAAGTTTATTCCATTTACTTTTTCACCAAAACATCCTTTCCCTTGTGATGGAAAGAGAGATTTTAATCGATAAAAATAGACAATTTCAGAAATGAGTATAGAATCTTGCGCAAACGTTTGCCTAGTTCTAAACTTTATGGTAGAATAAAACACAACATTGATAAGCAAGAGGAAAAACAATGCAAAATCAGACACTTATGCAATACTTTGAATGGTATTTGCCTCACGACGGCCAACACTGGGCTCGACTGACAAATGACGCAGAACACCTAGCAAACCTTGGTATCAGCCATGTCTGGATGCCACCTGCCTTCAAGGCGACTAACGAAAAAGATGTCGGCTATGGTGTTTACGATCTTTTTGACCTAGGCGAATTTCACCAAAAAGGGACTGTCCGTACCAAGTATGGGTTTAAAGAAGATTATCTTCAAGCCATTCAAGCCCTAAAGGCACAAGGAATTCAACCTATGGCCGATGTGGTGCTCAATCACAAGGCTGCTGCCGATCATATGGAAGCCTTTCAGGTTATTGAAGTGGACCCTGAGGACCGTACCGTTCAATTAAGCGAGCCCTTTACTATCAATGGCTGGACTCACTTTACTTTCGATGGTCGCCAAGATACCTACAATGACTTCCACTGGCACTGGTACCACTTTACAGGTACAGACTACGATGCCAAACGCCATAAGTCTGGCATTTACCTGATTCAAGGGGATAATAAAGGTTGGGCAAATGAGGAATTGGTCGATAACGAAAACGGTAACTACGACTACCTCATGTATGCCGACCTAGACTTTAAGCATCCTGAAGTCATCCAAAATATCTATGACTGGGCTGACTGGTTCATGGAAACGACTGGTGTAGCTGGTTTCCGTTTGGATGCCGTTAAGCACATCGACTCCTTCTTTATGGGCAATTTCATTCGTGATATGAAGGAAAAACACGGTCAAGATTTCTATGTTTTTGGGGAATTTTGGAACCCAGACAAGGAAGCCAATCTAGACTATCTCGAGAAAATAGAAGAACGTTTTGACCTTGTCGATGTTCGTCTCCACCAAAATCTCTTTGAAGCCAGTCAAGCTGGATCAAGCTATGACCTTCGTAGTATTTTTAACGATAGTTTAGTGGAAATTAAACCTGATAAGGCTGTCACTTTCGTGGACAACCATGATACTCAAAGAGGACAGGCACTTGAATCAACCGTCCAAGAATGGTTCAAACCAGCAGCCTATGCGCTCATCCTTCTTCGTGACCAAGGTCTTCCATGTGTATTTTACGGAGACTATTACGGCATTTCAGGGCAGTATGCCCAAGAAGATTTCAAAGAAGTTCTTGACCGTCTCCTAGCCATCCGAAAAGACTTGGCCTATGGAGAGCAAACAGACTACTTTGACGATGCTAACTGTATTGGATGGGTCCGTGCAGGCGCTGAAAACCAAACACCGCTTGCAGTCCTTATCTCAAACGACCAAGAAAACAGCAAATATATGTTTATTGGCCAAGAATGGGCTGGCCAAACCTTTGTTGACCTCCTTGAAAACCATCCAGCACAAGTTACAATCAATGCTGACGGTTATGGAGAATTCCCAGTAGCGGCGGGTTCAGTCAGTGTCTGGGCAACAAAATAAACCTATCAGTTATAAGTCAAATCCAACCGGATTTGGCTTTTTTGTATGCGCAAAAAGACCTACCCAAATGGATAGATCTTTATTGTCTTATAATTTACCTGCTACTGCCTCCAAGAGTTCTTGGATTTTAGCTTGGTTGCTTCCCCCTGCCATGGCCATGTCTGGTTTACCACCACCACGTCCATCGACGATTGGAGCCAATTCTTTGACAAGGTTCCCTGCATGCACATCTTTTGTCTTGCTAGCTACAAGAACATTGACTTTGTCACCGATAGCGGCAACTAGGACAAGCACATCAGAGTAGTCTTTTTGTTTCCAGTTATCCGCAAAAGTACGAAGGGCACCTGCGTCTGATACAGAAACTTGGCTTGCAATGTAACGGTGTCCGTTGACTTCCTTCACATCCTTGAAGACATCACCTGCAGCTGCAGCTGCTGCTTTTTCCTTCAATTCTGCATTTTCTTTTTGCAATTGACGAAGTTGCTCTTGAAGTCCTTCAACCTTGTGAGGAACTTCTTTGAGTTGAGGTGCTTTCAAGGTTGCTGCGACGGCTTTCAAAGCGTCTTCTTGTTCACGATAAGCTTCAAAGGCTTCCTTACCAGTTACTGCCAAGATACGGCGGGTACCTGAACCGATTCCTTCTTCTTTGACAATCTTGAAGAGACCGATTTCAGAAGTATTGCCAACGTGGGTACCACCACAGAGTTCCACTGAGTAATCACCTATAGTTACAACACGGACTTCTTTACCGTATTTCTCACCAAAGAGGGCCATAGCTCCCATTTCTTTAGCCGTGTCAATATCTGTCTCAACAGTTTCTACAGCAATTGCTTCCCAAATTTTCTCATTGACTTGCTGTTCAATGACGCGCAACTCTTCAGGAGTCACAGCTTGGAAGTGAGTAAAGTCAAAGCGAAGAAATTCTACTTCGTTCAGAGATCCTGCTTGTGTCGCATGGTGGCCAAGGATATTGTGAAGAGCCGCATGGAGCAAGTGAGTGGCTGTGTGGTTCTTCATAACACGATGACGACGGTTGGTATCGATAGCCAAGGTGTATTCTTGGTTCAACGCAAGTGGTGCAAGAACTTCAACAGTATGAAGAGCTTGTCCATTTGGAGCTTTTTGAACATCTGTCACAGTAGCCACGACATTTCCAGCAGCGTCCAAGATTTGACCGTGGTCAGCCACCTGTCCACCCATTTCCGCGTAGAATGGAGTCTCTGCAAAGATAAGAGAGACAGTTCCTTCTGAAGCAGCTTCTACTTCAGCGTTTTCAGCTACGATAGCCACCAGTTTAGAAGGCAATTGACTAGCATTGTAGTTGAAGACACTTTCTACTGTAATGTTTTGAAGGGTTTCATTTTGCATTCCCATTGAGCCACCCTTAACAGCAGACGCACGCGCACGTTCTTGCTGTTCTTTCATGGCTGCTTCAAAGCCTTCACGGTCTACAGTCATTCCTGCTTCTTCAGCGATTTCTTCTGTCAATTCAACTGGGAATCCGTAAGTGTCGTAGAGTTTGAAAACATCTTGCCCAGCGATAACGTTTTGACCTTTCGCTTTCAAATCAGCTACAATGGTTTCTGCAAAGTGTTGACCTGAGTGAAGGGTACGAGCAAATGACTCTTCCTCGCTCTTCACGATTTTCTCGATAAAGTCACGTTTTTCAAGGACTTCTGGGTAGTAGCTTTCCATGATTTTTCCAACTGTTGGAACGAGTTTGTAAAGGAAAGGCTCGTTGATACCCAATTTTTGACCGTGCATAGACGCACGACGGAGCAAACGACGAAGAACATAACCACGACCTTCATTTCCTGGAAGGGCACCATCACCGATGGCAAATGAAAGAGAACGGATATGGTCAGCAATGACCTTGAAGCTCATGTTGTCGCCATCTTGGTCATAAACCTTACCAGACAATTTCTCAACTTCACGGATGATTGGCATGAAGAGGTCAGTTTCAAAGTTGGTCTTAGCTCCTTGGATAACCGCCACCAAACGCTCCAAACCAGCACCCGTATCAATATTCTTGTGTGGCAATTCCTTGTACTCACTACGAGGTACAGCAGGATCGGCGTTAAATTGTGACAAAACGATGTTCCAGATTTCGATATAACGGTCGTTTTCGATATCCTCTGCAAGCAGGCGAAGACCGATATTTTCTGGGTCAAAGGCTTCTCCACGGTCAAAGAAGATCTCAGTATCAGGTCCAGAAGGTCCAGCACCGATTTCCCAGAAGTTGTCTTCGATTGGGATCAAGTGGCTTGGGTCCACTCCTACTTCAATCCAGCGGTTATAAGAATCCTTATCGTCTGGATAATAGGTCATGTACAGTTTTTCAGCAGGGAAGTCAAACCACTCAGGGCTTGTCAAAAGCTCATAAGCCCAAGTGATAGCTTCATCACGGAAGTAATCACCGATAGAGAAGTTCCCCAACATTTCAAACATGGTATGGTGACGCGCAGTCTTCCCTACATTTTCAATATCGTTAGTACGGATAGCTTTCTGCGCATTGGTGATACGTGGATTTTCAGGGATAATGGTTCCGTCAAAATATTTCTTAAGGGTTGCTACCCCAGAGTTGATCCACAAAAGAGTTGGATCGTTTACTGGAACCAAGCTCACTGATGGTTCTACAGAGTGACCTTTGCTTGCCCAGAAATCTAGCCACATTTGGCGAACTTGAGCACTAGATAGTTGTTTCATAATATCTCCTTATTTACTTGTTTAATTTGATTGGCTTTCCAGCATCTCCACATAGTCAATCGCGACACAAAGGGAAATGACCAAATCTGCATACGAGTCTTCATAGACGGTTACGGTGTAGGTTGAGGTCAAATGGAAAATTTCTTTCCGAATCTCGGCAATCACTTGGTCGCGGTCATCCAGCAATTTGAAATTCAAATCCCAGATATTGCCCTCGATACGAAGCCCTAGATTGTCAAACTCATACTTATCTCGCCAGAAGGTCAACTTCTTGCGAATGACGAAATTGGAACCGTTTCGTAACTGGATAGTAAAGCGAGGAAGCAAAGTGAAAAATTCTTTACTAATCTCACTGACTTGTTCACCATAGGCGTCATAGATGGTAAAGGTCTTAGGAATTTGGAAAAATGATCCCTCCACCTGATAGTTCACTACTCCTCTATCATCCTTGATATCGAAGCGTTCGCCTCCAAGACGAAACTTTTGTTTGACAAGAAATGTCTTCATAAACACCTCCAAAAATCAAAAGACAAGCTCACATCACGAAGGGCGAAAAACCGCGGTACCACCTTCATTCAATGAACTTGTCATTCTCTTATTCTTATGCAATTGTATGATTGAGTAGCATGACTTCCTACCTTAGATGGCTCGCAGCACCGCCATTTCTCTGGACTAAGATGATTGAAAATCAATTCTCAACTTTATTATTATATCGTTTTTTGGGTTCTGCGTCAACTAGGAATGATTCCCTACATCCCTGATTACTTTTTCAGGATATATTTTTTCTTACTGCCATTTTTCTTTTTATCCCAACTTTTATTCCAAGTTTTTGAATTGCTAAAGATAGCTATGAAAACATTTGCAAATATAAAGTAACCTATCACCAAATATATGGAATCCGTTGTTAGATATTGCCGATCCAAGCCATCCTTTAAATGAAATAGTATAATTGTTTCGTTAACAATTAAAAAGGTTGGCCAGTAACTTTTTTTGAAAAAAGTAGACATTTTCATGATTTGTTACCGCTTTCTATTCGTATAAACTTAGTATACTACTAGACAAGCAAATAAGCAACTAGAATAGAAAAAGATAAGGCTGTAAAAGTTAACTTCTATTAAGAAAACGAACCAGCTTGACTGATTCGTTTTCTTTGTATCTACTCCTACTTCCGATACATTTTAAATTGTAGGAAGAGGTCGCTGTATTTTCCTGTCCATTTATGGTCAAACTTTTCATAAACTTCTAGGTGTTTCATGGTATCAGCGTCTGGATAGAAGGATTTGTCCTCACGAGTCTCCTCTGGGAGCATTTCCTTAGCTGGTAGGTTTGGTGTTGAGTAACCTACATACTCCGCATTTTTCAGAGCATTTTCGGGTTTCAACATAAAGTTGATAAAGGCATAGGCCGCATCTTGGTTTTTCACGGTTTTTGGAATGACCATGTTATCAAACCAGAGATTGCTGGCCTCAGTCGGAACGACATACTTGAGGTTAGGATTTTTCTCCAACATCTGGCTGGCTTCCCCAGAGAAAGTCACACCGATAGCAGCGTTGTTCTGAATCATGTAACCCTTCATCTCGTCTGCCACAATGGCCTTGATATTTGGAGTCAGTTTGTAGAGCTTATCCACTGTCTCTTCCAGCTGCTGAGGATCCTTGGAGTTGAGACTGTAACCGAGTGAGTTAAGCCCGAGTCCCAGCACCTCACGCGCCCCATCAAAGAGCATGATGGAATCCTTGTATTCTGGTTTCCAGAGGTCATCCCAATGCTCGGGCGCCTCATCTACCATGGTTTCATTGTAAACAATTCCCAAGGTCCCCCAGAAGTATGGGATGGAGAATTTATTGCCCGGGTCAAATGACTGGTTGAGGAACTCAGGTCCGATATTTTCGATTCCTTCAATTTTTGAATAATCAAACGGAACCAAGAGGTCTTCGTCCTTCATCTTGTTGATCATATATTCACTTGGGATGGCAATGTCATAGGTCGTTCCACCCTGCTTGATCTTGGTATACATGGCCTCGTTGGAGTCAAAGGTCTCGTACTGTACTTGGATTCCTGTTTCTTCTGTGAATTTCTCCAAGAGTTCGGGATCGATATAGTCCCCCCAGTTGTAAATAACCAATTTTTGACTATCTCGACTGTTGATTTTACTGTCTAGATGCATCGCAACTCCCCACAAGACAAGGATAATCGCTACAATTCCCGCTAAAAATGAATAGAGTTTTTTCATGCTTGCTCCTCCTTCTCACGTGAGATAAAGTAATATCCAACCACTAGGATAATACTAAAGAGAAAGACAAGGGCAGACAGGGCATTAATTTCTAAGGAAATCCCCTTGCGAGCACGAGAGTAAATCTCGACCGACAGGGTTGAAAAACCATTTCCCGTTACAAAGAAGGTCACGGCAAAGTCATCTAGCGAATAGGTAAAGGCCATGAAATAACCTGCAATGATAGACGGAGTCAGGTAAGGAAGCATGATTTCCTTAAACATCTGAAACTGACTAGCTCCCAAGTCATAAGCCGCATGAATCATGTCATCATTCATCTCCTTGAGACGAGGTAAGACCATCAAGACCACGATAGGGATGGAAAAGGCCACGTGACTAGATAGAACCGTCAAAAAGCCAAGTGAAAACTTAAGCTGGGTAAAGAGAATCAAGAAGCTGGCACCAATCATAACGTCAGGCGCAACCATGAGGATATTATTGAGTGATAGAAAGGCTTCTTGGTATTTCTTACGAGACTGGTAGATGTAAATGGCACCGAAAGTCCCGATAATGGTCGCAATCAAGGCTGATAGAAAGGCTAAGAAAAAGGTTTGAGTGAGGATCAACATGAGACGACCATCACCAAACATGGTTTGAAAATGGCTCAAGCTAAAGCCGGTAAAACTGTTCATATCATCGCCAGCATTAAAGGCATAGCCAATCAAGTAAAAAATCGGCAAATAAAGGATGATAAAGACAAAGGCTAGGTAGAGATTGGCAAATTTTTTCATCGTTCTCTCCTTTCCTTGGTCACCCACATGGTGATGAACATGGTCAGGATGAGGATCACACCAATGGTTGAACCCATACCATAGTTGTCATTGGTCAGGAAGTTCTGCTCAATAGCCGTTCCCAAGGTAATAACGCGGTTCCCACCGATCAAACGTGTCAGCATGAAGAGACTCAAACTTGGGATAAAGACAGACTGAACCCCACTTCTCACCCCGTTCATAGACAGAGGGAAGATAACATGGCGGAAAGTTTCCCACTTGGTCGCACCGAGGTCGTAGCTGGCATTGATGAGATTGTTATCCATGTCATCCAAGACATTGAAAATCGGTAAAATCATAAAGGGAAGCTCGATGTAGCTTGCGACAAAGATAAAGGAGAAATCGGTAAAGAGCAACTGTTGCGAACCGATTCCGATGAATTCCAAAAATTGATTAATAGAGCCATTCTGACCAAAAATCCCGATAAAGGCATAGGCCTTGAGGAGCAGGTTAATCCATGTCGGCAGGATAATCAGCATGAGCCAGAGTTGACGGTGCTTAAGACGGGTCAAAAAGAGGGCTGTTGGATAGCTGATGAAAAGTGTCACCATGGTCACAATCCCCGCATAAAGCACAGAGTTGAAGCTCATTTTAAGATAGGTCAAGTTTTGTGACGCAAAGTAGGATTTATAGTTTTCTAAACTAAACTGCCCTTCAATGTTGAAAAAGGATTGTCCAAAAATCAAGACCAAGGGTGCGAGAACAAAGAGGGCAATCCAGAGCATATAGGGCACTACAAAGAGTTTAGAGGTTGTTTTCTTCATCTCTTTCCTCCTCGATCGCGTTAATCAGACCTGCTTCTTGCTCTTCGATTTCTACGTACTCCTCGATTCGAGCATCGAACTCTTCTTCGGTTTCGTTGAGACGCATGATGTGGATATCTTCTGGTTCAAAGTCCAGACCGATTTCTTCACCCACAATGGCCTTACGAGTCGAGTGGATCATCCATTCATTTCCGAGTTCGTCATAGGCAATAATCTCGTAGTGAACCCCACGGAAGAGCTGGGTATCAACCTTGACTTGGAGCTTGCCTTCTTCAGGAAGGGTAATGCGCAAGTCCTCTGGACGAATGACAACCTCAACTGGCTCATTTGGCTTCATTCCCCCGTCGACTGCTTCAAAGCGTTTGCCGTTAAACTCAACCAAGTAATCCTCAATCATGGTTCCTGGCAAGATGTTGGACTCACCGATAAAAGTGGCAACAAAATGGTTGATCGGCTCATCATAGATGTCCACAGGTGTTCCAGACTGGACAATCTCGCCATCATTCATAACGAAAATCCAGTCACTCATGGCAAGAGCTTCTTCCTGATCGTGAGTGACAAAGACAAAGGTAATCCCCAATCGTTGTTGCAGTTCACGCAGTTCGTACTGCATGTCTGTTCGCAATTTCAAATCCAGCGCTGACAGAGGTTCATCCAACAAGACCACACGGGGTTGGTTGATGATGGCACGGGCAATAGCCACACGCTGGCGTTGTCCTCCAGAAAGTTTACGGATAGAACGTTTCTCATAACCTTCCAACTGAACCATCTTGAGAACTTCCGCTACGCGTTGTTCGATTTCTTTCTTGTCGATTTTACGCAAGCGGAGAGGAAAGGCAACATTTTCAAACACATTCATATGTGGAAACAAGGCATAGGATTGGAAGACGGTATGGACGTCTCGCTTGTTGGTTGGGATATCGTTGATCCGCACCCCATCCAGTAAAATATCCCCTGTCGTCGCATCCAGTAAACCTGCAATGATGTTTAGAATGGTTGATTTTCCTGAACCAGATGCCCCTAAAAGAGTGTAAAACTTCCCTTCTTCCAACTCAAAATTGATGTCTTTGAGAACCTTGGTGTTGCTGTCTTCAAAAACTTTAGAGACGTTTTTGAATTCAATAATTGGTTTTTTCAATTCCTCTAAATTCCTTCTTCTTCATAAATTAACAGATTGGGACCTTGTTAGAATGCTAGACACAAGCGTAGGAAATAAAATGACCTAAACCTCATTTAGCGATAAAATCCCAATCTTTGAATGCTATGTAAAAATAATGTTATTCGTGTTCACCCAAGATTCGGACTTCTCTTTCAAGAGTGACACCTGAGTGTTCCTTGACTTTTTCGATAACAGATTGGATCAAGTCTTCATAGTCTTTGGCCGTTCCGTCAGCAACATTGATCATGAAACCTGCGTGTTTTTCAGATACTTCCACACCACCGATACGATAGCCTTTCAAGCCAGCCTCTGAAATCAACTGTCCTGCAAAATGCCCCACTGGACGCTTAAAGACTGACCCACATGATGGGTATTCTAGAGGTTGTTTGAGTTCACGTAGGTGCGTCAAGCGGTCCATTTCTTGCTTGATAACCTGATGATTCCCTGGAGCTAGGGCAAATTTAGCTGACAAAACAACAGCCCCAGAATCCTGAATAGCTGAATGACGGTAACCAAAAGCCAAGTCCTTGACTGACAAGGTCTCGATTTCCCCTTCCTTAGTCAAAATTTGACAAGACTGCAAGATATGGGCAATCTCTCCTCCATAGGCACCTGCATTCATAAAGACAGCTCCCCCAATGCTTCCTGGAATCCCGCAAGCAAACTCAAAACCAGTCAAACTATGACGAAGTGCAATACGTGTTGTCTCGATCAAATTAGCACCCGCTTCTGCTTCAATAGTGTAACCATCAACTGAAACGTTATTAAGCTTATCGCATAAGATGACAAAACCACGGATTCCACCTTCACGCACGATGATATTGCTGGCATTTCCTAGCACCATCCAGGGAATATTCTCTTGATTAGCAAATTGGACGACACGCGCCATCTCATAGCGATTGCGTGGCAAAACAAGATAATCCGCTCGACCTCCTACCTTGGTATAGGTATAGGTCTTCAAGGGTTCTTTAAAACGAATATCGATTCCTTCTAAGATTTCAAGCATTTTTTCTTTTACTGACATGTCACTCTTCCTTTTTCAAAATTCATTCCATTATACCATTTTTAGAGACATTTGACGACCATAAAAAGAGCTTGTTTTATCATTACATAAAAAAAGAGGTCACCCCTCTTTTTATGATTTTTTCCAAAATGTAAATTTTGTTAGCCAGATAAAGGCTAGAAGTTCTACGAGAAGAACAAACTCAACTAGAAGCGGATTTGCAATCCATCCCACTTGAGATAAGGCTGGAGCCAAGTCAAACAAGGCATGCAAACCATAGGCAGCAAGGAGGTAGATCCATTTCTTTTGACGGACACTTTGGTAAACCCAGATGGAAAGACCAATTTGTAGAACCAGAGCAAGCACACGTTCAACTCCTAGTAAATAAACCTGCCATACAGAAAGAGACTGAACCGTTTCGAGTGTAGACTTTGGAAGGAGATTGGCTACATCAGTATTTGAAGACTGGATGAGTGAAAAGAGAATCAAAAGACTGATCAAGCTTCCCATTCCGAGATAGAGCATCTCCAAGCCCCCATGTCCCAAACCATAGGCCAAAGCATCTCGATCTTCTAGCTTTCTCTTTTTCTCCAACCATTTAAAAAAGATAAGACGAGCCGTCTCTTCAAAGAGGGCTGCCATAGCGATCCCATAAAGGACGTATAAGAAAGGCTGCTCCTGTATAAGCGGAATGGTTCCATCTTTTTGCGGATGGAGTATCAGAAGGTGAACCATCTTCTCTAACACTTGAGAAGAAACAAAAAATGCGATTGCCCCCAAGCCCATCACTGCAAGAGAGATTTTAAACTGTTTTTTGGCATACCAAGTTCCACTTACTAGAATGAGAACCAAAGCGATCATGGTAAGGATAATATGTACTGTCATCTTTTTCTCCTATTCTGACTTATCAATATCTTTCTTCATCTCGTCAACGTTAAATTTGGCAAATAAATACTGGCGATCCTGGACTGGAAAACGTTGGTCCAACTGGTCGACTGCCCCAACCTCGATCATTCCTTCTTTGATAACAAAGTCCATCACATGCCCACCAAAGGTCAAATCATCTGAGATAAAATGCAAATGGTAGCCTGCAACACTCACTCCATGGAAAATCTCAGGTGTCCAAAACCCAACAATGGTTCCCGATACATTTTCACGGCTATATTCAGGTTGGTGTGTCGCTACATCAGCAAACTTGGTATCAGGTGTGGATTTGGGAATCATCCGTACGTGCATTTGTGAAAATTCGCCATGAATCTTGATGGAACGAAAAAGATTTTCCCCATCATAGTAGGACTCAATTCGCTTTTCCAATTCCTTGTCCGTCATCTCAAAGCGCTGACGAAAAATCACTTCTGCCTGATGAGGAACCACCGCTGCATAGGGAATAAGGGCATCCGCTGCCACCTCAACGATTTCAGGCGTTTGACCAGACCCCTTGGCTTGATAAGCCTTGCCATCAAGGACAATCAACTCCCCGTCAATCGAATCCAATGTTCCCAAGCCGAGGTCACCATGTTCCAGCAATTCTCCCACTGTCATGGTTCCGCCATAGAGACCTGCCATTAGGGCACCTAGAGTATTGTATTGAAATAATTTAACCGGTTCCTGCACTTTTCTATCCATTCTCTTTCTTATCTTCTTTTCAATGAATCATCATACTTTCTAAGTATACCACATTTGCTCCTAGTTGTGAAAGGGGGAATGCTTTTCCCATTGCCAAGTAGGCAAAAAAAAGGTACAATGTAACAAAATCAACGGAGGTCTGGAATGAAGAAAGAAAGTAAATACCAAGCAGTCGTTTCCTTTCTAAAAAAGGGGATCGAATCAGGAAAATTTCCAACAGGTAGCCGGCTTCCCTCTATCCGTCAACTGAGCCAAGACTTCCACTGTAGCAAGGACACTATCCAACGAGCCCTACTGGAATTACGCCATGAACAATACCTCTATGCCAAACCCCAAAGTGGCTACTATGTTCTGGAACAAGGACAGCACCAAGACTTGGAAATTGAAGTCACTGACGAACATGCCAGTGCCTATGACGACTTCCGACTCTGCGTCAACGAAACCCTGATAGGCCGAGAAAACTACCTCTTCAACTACTATGACAACCAAGAAGGCCTTGAGGAACTGAGACAATCTGTCCATCAACTCCTCTTTGACCAAGCCCTCTACTGTAAACCCGACCAATTGGTTCTAACTTCTGGCACCCAGCAAGCTCTTTTTATCCTTTCTCAGATTGACTTCCCGAGCAAGGGAGCGGAGATTTTGGTCGAACAGCCGACCTATCACCGGATGAACCGCCTCTTGGTCGCTCAGGGATTGGCCTACCAGACCATTGAACGCCGAATCGATGGGATTGACCTTGAAGAACTGGAAGAACAGTTTAAATCTGGGAAAATCAAGTTTTTCTACACCATTCCTCGCTTCCACTATCCTCTTGGTCATTCCTATTCTGATCAGGAAAAAAGGGCTATTCTGGATCTAGCAAACCAGTATGGTGTTTACATCGTCGAGGATGATTATCTAGGTGACTTAGACTCTAAAAAGGGCCAAACCTTCCACTATCTGGATACTAAGGATCGCGTCATTTATATCAAGTCCTTCTCAACCAGTCTCTTTCCAGCCCTTCGTATTACCGCTCTCATTCTCCCAAATGCCCTAAAAGAGGCCTTTGTTTCCTACAAAAATATCCTGGACTATGACAGCAATCTCATCATGCAAAAGGCTCTTTCTCTTTACATCGATAGTCAGTTATTTGAAAAAAATCGACTGGCTCGACTGACCCTTCAAGAGAACTATCAGACTCAGATAAAGAAAGTGCTTGAAGAAAACACTTGTCCCTTGCCCAACTATCCTCTACACGATGGCCTTCTAGTTGATTTGAGACACTTTCCTAAGATTGCCAGTTTGAAACACAGCTCACTCAAACTAGACTTTTTTGAGAAGGCTTATTTGGACGCCTGTCCTTATCAGTTTGCCAAAGTCACTCTTGAAAATCTAGAAGAGCTATTAGAATACATAAAAGCAGAATTGGATTAAAGTCCAACTCTGCTTTTTCTTATTGTTCAACTTCCGTTAGTTTCGCTGCTTTTTCAAGATAGTTTTGATAGGTTCCGTCATCTTTCAGTTTTTGGATAACCTTATCGACTACTGCTTTCAAGTCTGATTGATCCTTCTTGATGGCAACGGCATTGGCTTCGCCATCTTTCATCGTCAAAGTAGCTGTCGCAACGACAAGGTCTGAGTTTTTTCCTGCGTAGCTAAGAGCCACTGGTTCATCCATATGAACAGCATCCACTTTCCCAGCCTGCAATTCATTGACTGCTTCACCCATATTGGTCAAGGATGTCAATTGGGCATTTGGCAATTGTTCCTTGACCATGGTTTCTGGAACAGTTCCCTTTTGAGCTGCGATATTGGCACTTGCGAGGCTTGAAAGATCCTTGTATTTGTCTAAATCAGCTTTTCTAACCAAGAAACTCATCTTATTTTCATAGTAAGGAATTGAAAAGTCAAAGACTTCCTTTCTCTCATCTGTAGCACTAATTCCTGCTATGGCTAAGTCGGCCTTTCCAGTCTGAAGGCTGGTCAAGACATTGTCAAAACTCATACTTGAGATTTCAAGTTTAACCCCAAGCTCGTCCGCAATCGCTTGAGCCATATCAATATCTGCTCCAACTACCTGGTTTTTACCATCTACCAAGGCTTGGAATTCAAACGGTGCATAGTCTGGGCTGGTCGCAACAACTAGCTTTCCTTTTTGTTTAATAGCGTCCACAGCAGACTGGGAACTATCCGTACTGGATTGGCAAGCTACTAAAATCATGCTGGCAAGCATGCTACACACAACTAATATCCATTTCTTAAATTTCATAAATAAACGACCTTTCTGTTTTTTATGAATAATTATAACTCTTTTAAAAATAGTTGTCAACGTTTTTCTTGCATTTTCATAAAATATAGTTACAAAAAATAGAAATTCAGAGATTAGTTTATCTATCTATTGGGAACTTATTTTCAAAAAAATCATTTATCATATCTTGATGTTGCTGGTTTACAATTGCAATATTTTGTATGTCCATATGATCAAAAAATCCTAATTCTAAAGTTTCATCACTTGAAAAAAAATTTGTAGAAATAGAATTTTCAGATGAAACTAAATACAAAATTGTAAGAACTTGAGCCTCATCGCCATTCGGATAACTATCTGAATATTTAGTATAAACATTTAAGAGTTTTTCCGCTCTCACTTCGATTCCCGTTTCTTCATAAAACTCTCGCACTAAAGCTTCTAAAGCCGATTCGCCTAATTCAATAGCACCACCTGGTAATCCCCACGTTCCTTTATCTGCTCGTTTTTGTAATAAAATTTTCCCTGATTGATTTAATATTCCACAGGTGAAATTTAAAATAATTTTATCTTTCCCAACTTTTTTTCTTATATTCTGTATGTAGTCCATTACTCACCTCTGATAAAAAAATCATCAATACAACGAAAGCTTACTATTAAAAAGTAAGCTTTCACAATAATTTTATCATTTGAATACTTTATAATTCAACTATTTTACCTGTTTCAAAGTAAACAACCCATTCACAGATATTTTTTGCGTAGTCTCCAATACGTTCCAAGAAAGAAATGACCTGGAAGTAATCACGACCTGTAACGATAGCTTCAGGATTTTTCCTAATTTCTTCTGTAGCCAAATCACGGATGCTATCAAAGTAATGGTTGATTTTTTCATCCATAGCCGCGACTTCGTAGGCTTGATCCACAGAACCGTTGAGATAGAGATCTAGAGCTGCTTCGACGAAATTTTTCACGTCGCGTCCCATCTTTTTGATTTCTTCTTCAACAGAAGGGATACGTTGCTCCCCCTTCATACGAATGGTCGCCTCAGCGATAGACACTGCATGATCTCCCATGCGTTCCACGTCTGACACTGCCTTGAGAACGGTCAAGACGGTACGAAGGTCTTGCGAAACAGGTTGTTGGAGGGCGATCATTTCAAATGATTTCTTTTCTAACTTCACTTCATATTCATTTACTTCTGCATCGTCTTCGATGACTTCTTTTGCCAAATCACGGTCATGCGTAACAAAGGCACGCACTGTACGATTGATCTGCGAGAGCACTTCTTGTCCCATAGCATAGAACTGGTTGTGCAATTTCTCCAAATCTTCTTCAAATTGAGATCGTAACATCATTCAACTCCTTATCCAAATTTTCCTGTAATATAATCTTCTGTTTCCTTGTTTTGTGGGTCTAGGAACATCTTCTTCGTATCGTTAAACTCGATCAAATCCCCATCTAGGAAAAATCCTGTTTTATCAGAGATACGTGAGGCTTGTTGCATCGAACGCGTTACCAAGAGCATGGTGTATTTATCTTTCAGACCATACAAGGTTTCCTCAATCTTACCTGCAGAAATAGGATCCAAAGCCGAAGTTGGTTCATCTAAGAGGATAATTTTCGGACTGGTTGCTAAGACACGAGCAACACAAACACGTTGTTGTTGTCCACCTGAGAGACCAATGGCTGAATCATGCAAACGATCCTTTACTTCATCCCAGATAGAAGCACGTTGCAAGGCCTTTTCTACTGCTTCATCTAGAACTTGCTTGTCCTTAACTCCATTGATACGCAGCCCATAGACAACATTTTCGTAGATAGACATAGGGAAGGGATTGGGCTGTTGAAAGACCATCCCGATTTCCTTACGCAATTCAACCGTATCGGTACGGGGGCTGTAGATATTGTGACCATTATAGACTACTGATCCTGTTGTTGTCACCTCAGGATTTAGATCGCCCATGCGGTTGATGGCTTTGAGTAGGGTGGACTTTCCTGATCCAGAAGGACCAATCAAGGCTGTTATTTCCTTAGGTTGGAAAGAAAGGGAAACACTATTCAAGGCCTTCTTTTTATTGTAATAAACGGACAGGTCTGACACCTGTAAAATCGCTTCTGACATACCGTTTCCTTTCTAACCAAAGTGTCCCGTTACATAGTCATTGGTTGACTGTAACTTAGCATTTTGGAAAATATTGGATGTCTTATCGTACTCAATCAAATCACCCAGGTAGAAAAATCCTGTGTAGTCACTTGCACGCGCAGCCTGCTGCATACTGTGGGTAACGATGATGATGGTAAAGTCCTTCTTCAATTCCAACATGGTTTCTTCCAGCTGGGCTGTCGCAATCGGATCCAAGGCTGACGCCGGTTCATCCATCAAGAGGATATCTGGCTTGACAGAGATGGCACGAGCGATACAGAGACGTTGCTGCTGACCTCCAGAAAGCATCAAGGCTGATTTGTGAAGGTCGTCTTTGACCTGATCCCAAAGGGCAGCCTGTTTTAGAGAGGTTTCTACAATTTCATCAAGGACTTTCTTATCCTTAACTCCTGCACGTTCATGAGCAAAAGTGATGTTGCGGTAAATAGACTTGGCAAAGGGATTTGGACGTTGGAAGACCATCCCGATATGCTTGCGCATCTCATAGACATTGATTTCTGGACGGTTGACGTCAATCCCTCGGTAGAGGATTTGACCTGTGACCTTGGCAATATCAATGGTATCATTCATACGATTGAGACTGCGAAGATAGGTAGATTTCCCAGATCCAGAAGGACCAATCAAGGCTGTAATTTTATTTTTTTCAAATTGCATATCGATGCCCTTGATGGATTCATTTTTACCATAGTAAACATGTAAATCCTTGGTAGAGAGGGCCACTTTTTCTTCAGGGAAGGTGATGATATGCTTTTCATCCCAGTTATATTTTGACATGGCTTCTCCTTTAGGCAGCGGTTAATTTCTTGTGTAAATAGCTTCCGAGTTTGCGAGCTCCAAAGTTAAAAATCAAGATAAAGATGAGGAGCACTGCGGCAGAACCAGCAGATACAATGGTAGCATCAGGAATGGTTCCTTCACTGTTGACCTTCCAGATGTGGACAGCCAGGGTTTCTGCTTGTCGGAAGATTGAGATAGGGCTGGTAACACTGAGGATATTCCAGTTAGACCAGTCAAGGGCTGGAGCAGATTGTCCTGCCGTATAGATAAGAGCGGCGGCCTCACCAAAGATACGGCCAGATGCCAAGACAACACCCGTTACGATACCTGGAAGGGCCTCTGGAATGACGACATGGACCACCGTCTCCCAACGAGAAATTCCAAGGGCCAGACCAGCCTCACGTTGCGTATGGTGAACGTGTTTTAAACTGTCCTCAACATTTCGAGTCATCTGAGGGAGATTAAAGACCGTCAAGGCCAAGGCACCTGAAATGATTGAAAATCCATACTCAAACTGGACAACAAAGATCAAGTAACCAAAGAGACCCACAACGACTGATGGTAGAGAAGACAAAATCTCAATACAGGTACGAATAAAATTGGTCACAGGTCCTTTTTTGGCATACTCAGCGAGGAAAACGCCAGCTCCCATAGATAGGGGAACAGAAATGATCAAGGTAATGACCAAAAGGAAGAAGGAATTGTAGAGCTGAATCCCGATACCCCCACCTGCTTGATAAGAGGAAGATTTCCCTGTCAAGAAGGACCAAGAGATATGCGGTAACCCTCTCACCAATATATAGAGAATCAAGGATGCCAAGATGGCAACGATGATACCCGCGATGGTATAGAGGACAGCTGTTGCAAGTTTATCTAATTTCTTAGCGTGCATAGTTTTTCTTTCCTCTTTCTTTCGTAATCAATTTAATCACACTGTTAAAGGCCAAACTCATCAAGAGCAAGACTAAGGCCAGTGACCAGAGAACGTTATTATCAACCGTTCCCATGACGGTATTTCCGATACCCATAGTCAAAACAGAAGTCAAAGTCGCAGCTGGCGTTGTTAGCGAGGTTGGGATAACTGCTGAGTTTCCGACAACCATCTGAATAGCAAGGGCTTCACCGAAGGCACGCGCCATCCCAAAGACCACTGCAGTGAAAATACCTGAACGTGCTGCTTTCAAGGTCACACGCCAGATGGTTTGCCAGCGAGTGGCTCCCATAGCTAAACTGGCTTCACGGTAATGACGAGGAACAGCACGCAAGCTGTCTGTTGTCATAAAGGTTACAGTTGGTAAGATCATGACAAAGAGAACGAAAATCCCTGACAAAATCCCGAAACCAGTTCCACCAAAGACGCTACGGACAAAAGTCACCACAACTTGCAAACCGATAAATCCATAGACGACTGAAGGAATCCCGACGAGGAGTTCAATGGCCGGTTGCAAAATCTTTGCACCCTTTGGTGAGACTTCTGTCATAAAGACTGCAGCACCGATAGCAAAGGGTGTTGCGATGAGGGCAGATAAAATCGTCACAATAAAGGAACCCAAAATCATCGGAAGGGCACCAAATTGTTTCCCTGAAGGATTCCAAGTTTGTCCAAAGAGGAAATCAAAGATGTTGACCCCATTGACAAAGAAGGTCGATAAGCCTTTTTGGGCTACAAAAATCAAAATCATGGCCACAATGATGACAATCAAAGAAAGGCAGGTGAAGGTCAAACCTTTACCGAACTTCTCAAGGCGAGAGTTCTTTGAAGGAGAGAGTAATTTTTTAGATAATTCTTCTTGATTCATTATTGACCTCCTTCTACTGCTGTAACGGTACCTGAAGCATCCTTTTGGACTTTCATTTCATTGATAGAGATATAGCCCATGCCCTTAACAATTCCATTTTGGGCTTCATCTGAGAGGACGAAATTCAGGAATTCAGCAGCTAACTCATTTGGCTGACCAAGTGTGTACATATGTTCATAAGACCACAAAGGCCAGTTGTTTGTCGTTACATTTTCAGACGTAGGTTCATACCCATTCAGTTTCATGCTTTTCACGGAGTCATCTACATAGGCAAAAGCCAGGTAAGAAATGGCTCCAGGAGTTTGAGATACAATGGACTTGACCATCCCGTTAGAATCCTGTTCTTGGCTCTGCATTGCCGCTTGGCCATTCATAATCACCGTATCAAACGTCGCTCGTGAACCAGAACTTGCTGCTCGGTTGATGATTGAAATGGCCAGGTCTTTGCCCCCAACTTCTTTCCAGTTGGTCACTTCACCTGTAAAGATTTTGCGAAGTTGCTCGGTTGTGAGATTTTCAACATCCACTTCCTTGTTTACAATCACTGCAAGACCAGCCACTGCAACCTTGTGGTCTACCAGAGCTGAAGCATCGATTCCTTCTTTTTCCTCTGCAAAGACGTCAGAGTTCCCGATGTCTACTGCTCCAGACTGGACTTGGGATAGTCCTGTACCCGATCCACCACCTTGAACATTAACTGTTTTTCCGATGTTTCTAGAACCAAATTCATCTGCTGCCGCTTCGACAAGAGGCTGAAGAGCAGTTGAACCAACGGCTGTCATGGATTCTCCACGATCAATCCAGCTAGCACATCCTGCAAGAGAACCTGCCATCAAAAGAGCTGCAAGAGACATGACGAGCTTTTTTCTTTTTTTCACTGTTATTCTCCTTGAACATAATGATAAATGTTCTGATTTCTTCCGTTTGTCCTGATCATCCAATAATCATCAATGATTGTCCCGCTTTATTTTATCTAGTCATTCTTAGGAGCGGACAATTCCATCGTATAATATAAGTAATAATGAAAGACGATCAGAAAAAACTCATACTTCCACTATAACATAGAATAGGCTCTTTGACTAGCTTTTTCACCTGAATCTGAGTCCTTTTGGATAATAATTTTTCAAAACATTTCCCGTTACCTTGGCAAAGCCTAGTCCGTTTCCTTGAACCACAACTTGATACCAACCATTTGGTAGACTTTCAGCTAGTTGAACTGTCTCACCAGCCACATATTTTACAAAGTCCTCATCATTGATTTCGACAATTTGAAGTACTTGGCTTGGTTTCAAGGCTAATCCCAGAGCAAAGCTTGGTTCGAAGCGTTTCTTCTTAAAAGTACCCAGATGGAGGCCATTTCTAGCAATTTTGAGTTTCCCTAGATCAGGTAGCATCTCTGGCAGGAGATAGAGTTGATCTCCAAAAGTCTGCAAGATACCAGTTAGATTGACACGTAAGTGTTTTTGAGCAAAATCATGCCACAAGGCCAGCTGTTCACGACTGAGATTGCTTTTGCTAGCTTTGAATTTAGGTGCGGGATTTTGTCCCTTAAACTGCAGGTGGGCAACAAACTGACCTTCTCCCTTGAAATGATGAGGATACATCCGTGCTGTTTCAGGAAGGCCAATTCCTGCTACCATACCGTTCAAATGCTCAACTGGAAGCAGTTCAAAATCATAAGTATCCAGCAACCAGTGGACGATTTCTTCATTTTCCTCAGGTGCCCAAGTACAGGTAGAATAGACCAAACGCCCTCCTTCTGCAAGCATGGTCACTGCATCTTCTAAAATTTCTCTTTGGAGACTGGCACATTGGCTAGGATAATCGGTACTCCAATAATCCATGGCATCGGGCTGCTTACGAAACATCCCTTCACCCGAGCAAGGTGCATCAAGGACAATCACATCAAAGTAACCTTTAAAAACCTTGGCCAAGCGGTCAGCAGATTCATTGGTCACGACAACGTTTGTCGCTCCAAATCGCTCCATATTTTCCACTAAAATCTTAGCACGCTTGCTTGAAATTTCGTTAGAGACAAGGACTCCTTGATTAGCCAGATAAGCTGCTAGTTGAGTGGATTTTCCACCTGGTGCTGCCGCCAAGTCCAAGACCTTCATACCGGGAAGGGGTTGAGCTACCTGGGCCACCATTTGGGCTGCAGGCTCTTGCGAATAAACAAGACCGGTCGCGTGCTCTGGTGACTTTCCAGAAACCTTACCATAATACCCCCAAGGTGTATTTGGAATAGCATCTGCAAACGATAACTGACTTTCTTTTAAGGGATTGACCCGAAAAGCCGAAACCGCTTCTTGTTTAAAAGAGGCAAGAAAGTCTCTTGCCTCATCTTCTAGTATCGCTTCATATTTTTCAACAAATCCTTCTGGAAATTGCATTTAGTTCTCTTTCCTTTCGTAGATATAAGACTGAATCTCCTCTTGCATCTCGATTGGCACCATCATGACAGGCTGACGCGTTGTAAAATCAGCGGGCTCACCCGATACCGTAAGAAGGCGATAACCCAGACTTTCCCCTAAGATACTGGCCGAAGCGTAATCCCATGGCTGCAGATAGGTAATATAAGTCAGAAGACGACCTGATAAAACCTTGGCAAAACTAATGGCCGCACTGCCGTAGACACGGACACCCAACGCTGCTCGACCCAAATCACCCAATCCCCACTCATTGCTTTCAAACATACCTGAGTTGCCGGCAACTAAAAATTCTTGAAGAGGTTTCTTTTTAAAAGGCGGTAAGGGCTCATTATTGCGGCAAGGAGGAAAGGCACCACCACCATGGTAACAATCACCTTTCATGACATCATAGATGATGCCAAATTTGCCAACCCCATTTTCAAAATAAGCTAACATCACGGCAAAATCTTCCTGCTGGGCGACAAAGTTATTGGTACCGTCAATGGGATCAATCACCCAAACGGAACCTTGACCGACTGCAGCACGTAAACAACCCTCTTCCGCGCAAATCAAGTCCTCAGGATAGGAGTACTTGATCCGTTCAACCAAGAGTTGCTGGACCTCCTTGTCCAAACGCGTCACCAAGTCAGTAGGGGAAGACTTGCGCTCAACCTGCAAATCTTCTTTCATGTGAGCCAAAATATAGGCAGCAGCTTCCTTCACAATCTGTTTGGCAAATTCAAATTTAGTTTCCAAGAGAAATCTTCCCTTCTCTTTTTTCTTTTGCTAATTGAACTGCATGATAGAAGGAGTAACCGCTAGCCGTTTCAAATTCGCGACCTAGGCGCTTTTCTTCACTTTTGCTCGGAACGACAGACTTAAATTCCCTATAAGAATCTAGCAGTTTTTTTGCTTCTACCTTATCTTCATAAGCAGCTTCAACATCATTAAAAAAAGAAAGCACTGAAGCAAGTTCTTCAGTGCTCCACGACAAATCTAGTGGGTAACTATACTGTTTGTTCATCTATCCTATACCAGCTCTCAATGTTGCTTCTTTCAATTCTTGTTTACGGTAACTACGAGGGAGAAAAGCACGAATCTCATCTTCATTAAAACCGATCTGCATGCGTTTGGTATCTATAATAATTGGGCGACGCAAAAGACTAGGATATTGCTCAATCAACAGAAGCAACTCCGATACCGAGATACTCTCTACATCAATATCTAATTTTTGAAAAATTTTTGAACGAGTTGAAATGATGTCATCAGTACCATTTTCGGTCAAGGAAAGAATATGTTGTAATTCTTTTCTTGTTAAAGGACTAGTCATAATATTATGCTCTTGAAAGGGCACTTTATGCGTCTCTAACCAAGCCTTTGCCTTACGACATGATGTACAACTCGGTGATAAAAATAGTGTAATCATGCTTTTCTCTTCTTTAATCTATACTTGCTATTTCTATTATACAAAAAAATAAAGCGCTTGACTAGGTATTTTTAGAAAAAAAGCCTATTTTTTCATAGAAAATAGACTCTTTTCTGTAAAAATTACCTGTTTTACAAGTTTATTTTTAGGATAACCTAACAATATATAGGGAGTGGAGTAACTTCTCTCGTTTTTTATTAAAAATACAGAATTTTATCTACTTTTTCCTTGAAGCTTTAGCAAGAAGGAAACCAAACATTCCTTCATACAAGGCAAAGAAAAGTACAAAGGCATGGAGGAAGAAAGTCTCTGGTAAAATCAGAATAACTCGATCCTTTGCTGGATCAAAAAGCCAGGTATCGTCTCCCACAAAGAGAATCTGATGGAAAAGAGTAAAGAATTGCTCAAAACCAATCAACACTCCTACAAGCCCAATGATTAGGGGCAATAGTACAAGAATCAAGATGCTTTTACGATATAGTGCTAAAAAGCCTTTTTTCACAATCTTTCTAACAAAGAAATAGAAACTTGGAAGTGTCACTAGGGCAACTAGCTGAACCAAGTGGAAGAGATTCTTCACCACCGCAAAGTGGTGTAGACCAGCCGCTGACGAACGAAAATCTGGCATCTCTAAGACCTGACTAAAGGGATTGGCCAGGTAATTCATCAAGATATGAAAGTTATAAAGAATGGTTTCTGGCTTTAGATAGACTCGATTCTCTAAGTTCAGCCACTGAATCTCCATGGGATAGAAAATCCAAGCCAGATAAATGGTTAAGAGAATAGAAAGGGAGAAGAGAAAGAGCATACTTCCCCAAAAGGTTAGTTTAGTTTTCATCAAAATCCCACTCCGCAAGGCTCGAAAGGACATGAGTTGGTGCAATTGGCAGGTCCGCTACTTCCTCTGCCTTGGTAAAACCTGTCGTCACCAAGAGCGTTGGAATACCATTGTCAATCCCTGCTCGGATATCTGTCAGGTAGTTGTCCCCAACCATGAGCAATTCTTCTCTTTTCAAGCCCAAGTGCTCAACTGCCTTGTCCATAATGATAGCATTTGGTTTCCCGATATAAACTGGTTTCACTCGTGTTGCTACTTCAAGAAGTGTAATTAGTGAACCAGCACCTGGCAAAAGACCACGTTCCGTCGGGATATTGAGGTCAGGGTTGGTTCCGATAAAGTGAGCACCCTTTTGGATAGCTAGAGTTGCTGTGGCAAATTTTTCATAGTCGACTTGCCAGTCCAGTCCAACTACCACATAGGCTGGATTTTGCTTGTCTTCGACATAACCAGCCGCCTGAATGGCATCCTTGAGCCCCGCTTCACCGATGACATAGACTGTCTTTTCCAGTCCCAAGTCATTCATATAGTCGATGGTTGCCAAAGTTGCTGTGTATACAGTCGATAGAGCCGTGTTGATATTAAAATTCTGAGCCAACATCTCTTGAACGCTCTCAGGAGTACGAGTTGTATTGTTGGTTACAAAGAGATAAGGAATTTCTCGCTTTTGCAACTCATGGACAAAAACCTCTCCTGCTTGAATCCGGTCTTTCCCTTTGTAAATGGTCCCGTCTAAATCAATTAAATAACCTTTATATGTCATCTCTCTTTAGTCCTTTTTTATTTCTTGCCAAGTAATCATAGCTTGGGCATTGATCTCGCCATCACTGATAATCTCATGCTTGCTTTCTAGTCCCTTGAGTTCATAAGCTGAAGCAATCATACCACCTGGTCGCACTTCTTTGACATACTTGAGATTGATTTTCTTTGGAATATACTTTGTCAAAAAATCTGCTCCCATAACCTCAAAAATCCAATCCAGGTATTTGCTGTTATTGACATGACCATTCATATCCAAGTCGTAAAAACGAACATGGTAGTCTTTACTGATCGGATCTTCTAGATTTGCATACTTTGGCCCGCGGATGAGTTTTTTATCAAACTCAGACTGGTAAGGAGCAACAATTTCCGGTTCGACAGCATGAACTTTACGACTATCTCTGTCCATGAGAACAAAGGTTGCTACCATGCGAATGATTTCTTGACCTGCTTCATCATAGATAGTGAAACGGCGGTAGCAAAAAAGACGATTGTAAGTCAGTGCTTCTGTTTCAATCGTAATCTCTTCAGCAAAGCGAGGCAAGCGAACCACGTCAATCGCATAGTCTGTAATAATCCAGACCAGATTGTAACGATCTAACACATCCTTGTCGCTAACTCCCAGTTCAATCGACTGCATACCTGACACTTGCAGGGACAGCAAAATTACATCTGGAAGTTTGATATGACCGTTCATGTCCGCCATATCAAAAGGAATTTTCATTTTCATTTGATAAGTTAAGCCCATTGTTCTACTCCAAAATAAATCGTTCTGCTACAGTGTCTCCCAAGAAGAGACCTCTCTTTGTCATTCGGACACGATCACCGTCGATCTGCATGAGTCCTTGTTGAACCAAGTCTCTGATGATTTCGCCATAAAGTCCATCAAAGGACCGCCCGAATTTATCCTCAAAACGCTCCATGGAAACTCCAGATTTCTTGCGGAGTCCCAGAAACATTTCTTCTTCCATCTGCTCCCTTTGACTCAGGTGTTCTTCTGTAATCCGAGCATTTCCTGCCTCTACCGCATTGAGATAGTGGCGGATAGGACCGTGGTTTTTATAACGTACCCCGTTCACATAACCTGAAGCACCCGCACCGATACCATAATACTCTGCATTATCCCAGTACATGAGATTGTGGCGACTTTCAAATCCGGTTTTAGAGAAATTGGAAATCTCATAATGCTCAAAACCAGCTCGCTCCAGTTCTGCGATGATGTACTCAAACATCTCCGCTTCTAACTCTTCCTTGGGTAGGGGCAACTTCCCTCGTCTCATGCGGTTCATAAAGACCGTATGATTTTCCAAAATCAAGCTATAAAGGCTCATATGAGGAATATCAAGCGAGATAGCCTTAGCCACATTTTCCTTGACTTGCTCCATGGTCTGACCAGGCAATGCATAAATCAAGTCGATGGAGATATTGTCAAAACCAGCCAATTTAAGACGGTCGATATTTTCATAAATATCCTTCTCCAAGTGACTACGCCCAATCTTTTTCAGCATTTTGTCATCAAAAGTCTGCACACCTAAAGAAACACGATTGACTGGCGACTGTTTCAAAACCGCAATCTTATCCACGTCTAGATCTCCTGGATTGGCCTCAATGGTCAACTCTTCTAAGACTGACAAGTCCAAGTTTTTGGTCAAGCCATTCAAGAGCACTTCTAGTTGCGGAGCTGACAAAGCTGTTGGTGTCCCACCTCCAATATAGAGAGTTCGCAACTTTTGGATATCATAAGAACGAAACTCTTCTAGCAGATGCTCCAAATAACTATCTACTGGTTGATTCTTAATAAACACCTTTGAAAAGTCACAATAATAACAAATCTGTGTGCAAAAGGGGATATGCACATAGGCTGACGTTGGTTTTTTCTGCATATTATTTATTATACCACAAAGACTGCTTTCCAGATAAAAATCACCATCTCGAGAACCAGAGATGGTGATACCTTATACTTCAGTAATATCAATGATGATTTCTTCTTGGTCTTCAGCAACGTCTGGAGTTGCTGACTGGTCTTGCCATTGCTCCTTGAGATTGTTAAAGGTTTCCTTCGATGCTTCCGTCGCTTGTCGAGCACAGGTTTTAGCTTGGTCAAGGACGCTATCAAAAGTGATTTCACCAGATTCTACTTGTTCCTTTGTTTTCAGTACAAAGTCAGTTGCCTGTTCCTTCACTTCAGTTAGTTTCTCACAAACCTGCTCTCTAGCATATTCTGGATTTTCTCTCAAATCATCTAGAAAATCCTGAGCTTGACTACAAACTTGCTTACCCTTGTCACTCGTCAAAAACAAAGCAAGAGCAGCACCTGAAACTGTTCCTAAAAGGATAGAGGATAGTTTTCCCATAAGATTTCTCCTTTTTTATTTTTTGAAAAATTTACTTGCGACACGAAGAGCGGACAAGCCTGCACCTGTTTTAATGGTTTTTGAACCAGCAGATGAAGCTTTTTTGCCTAAAACACGCGCATGTTGGTTGAGGTCAGAAACTGACTCAGACAAGTCTGCCACAGCTGTAAAAAGTGGATCAATCGTCGCAACTTTGATATTGATGTCGTCTGCTAAAACATTGACCTTAGCCAACAATTCATTAGTCTGATGCAAGGTAACGTTCACATCTGAGCTCAACGTTTTGATGGTTTTCTCTGTTTCATCAATCATACGACCGGCTTTTTGAATCGTGATTGTCAAATAGACTAAACAGACAATCAAAGCAATCGCAACAAGTATATATGCAACTTCTAACATTTATTTTTCCTCCTCTGTATGATAGAAAGGGGCTTTCTTTCGATTTTGATAAAGTATGATAAAAATACCGAGTCCAATAAGGACAACTGATAACCATTGGGAAACTCGCAGACCAAAGAACATGAGACTATCCGTCCGCATCCCTTCGATAATCATACGACCAAAACCATACCAAATCAAGTAGAAAGCAGTGATATGACCACGTCTGATTCCCTTCAATTTTCGTCTAAAAATCAAGATTAAAGCAAATCCAATCAGATTCCAAACCGACTCATATAAGAAGGTCGGCTGACGGTAGCTACCATCAATGTACATCTGGTCACGAATGAAGCCCGGCAAATAATCCAAACTATCTACTGCTGCACCGTAGGCTTCTTGGTTAAAGAAGTTCCCCCAGCGCCCTAAACTCTGGGCAACCATGACGCTCGGTGCTGCAATATCTAAGAAATCCCAAGTATTAATCAGCTTTCTATCTGCAAAGATATAAAGGACAATAGCCCCTGCTATCAAACCTCCATAAATGGCCAAACCACCATTCCAAATGGCGATGATTTCACCTGGATTTTGCAGATAATAATCTAAGCGAAAGAGTACGTAGTATAGTCTAGCACCTAAAATAGCTACCGGAAAAGCAATCAGGATAAAATCCAAAATATCATCTGATAGAATTTTCTTTTTAGGAGCTTCTTTCATAGCAAGATAGACTGCCAGAACCAAACCAGCTACAATACACAAAGCATACCAACGAATAGCAAAGGGACCAATTTCAAATGCGACTGGATTAATCATGTTTCACCTCATTTTGAGCGATTAGATTTGTCAAGCGTTCTTCAAATAAACGTGTCGCATCAAAGCCCATTTCTTTAGCACGGTAGTTCATGGCAGCCGCCTCAATAACAACGGAAATATTTCGTCCTGTTTTTACTGGGATGCGGATACGTGGAATCGTTACACCAGAAACTTCGAGTTCTTCGGCATTGTTTCCTAGACGGTCAAAGGTCTTATGCGTATCATAATTTTCCAAATAAACTGCTAGCTGAACTTGTGAAGAATCTTTTACAGCACTTGCACCATAGAGACTCATGATATCAATAATCCCAACTCCACGAATCTCAAGTAAATGCTTCAAGATTTCAGCAGGTTCGCCCCAAAGAGTCATCTCATCCTTAGAATAAATATCTACACGATCGTCTGCTACTAGACGGTGTCCACGCTTCACAAGTTCAAGACCTGTCTCGCTCTTACCGATACCACTATCCCCTTGGATCAAGACACCCATGCCATAGATATCCATCAAGACACCATGCACACTGGTACGTTTAGCCAAACGGGAATCAAGATAGCTAGAAAGTTCTCCAGATAAACGACTGGTTGCAGTTCGACTGGTTAAAATCGCAATCTTGCATTCTCTAGCAGCCCTCAGCATTTCCTCTGGCACTACCAGACCACGAGCCACGATAACCGCAGGTGTTTCAGGTAGAAACATTTTCTTCAAAACTTGATAACGGTTCTGGGCAGGCATGGCAACTAAATAGGACCACTCCTTCATCCCTAACAGCTGAATCCGTTCTGGTGTATAGTAATCAAAATAGCCCGTCATTTCAAGACCAGGTCTCATAATGTCTGCAGTATTGATTTCTTTTTCAAGTAATTCGCCTTCACCATAGACAATATCTAGTCTGAGTTTTTCAATGACATCTCTTACTAAAACCGACATAATTTCCTCCTTCAATCGAGTTCTCCCTACTATTATATCAGATTGTAGGTGGAAGTTTCCTTTTTTTGCAGGATTTACAGTATTTATTTGATGTAGCTTGGGAAAAGATTTAACTAGGAAGTCTTTTCCTACTCTTTCAAATTAACCGAGACAAATCTACTGCAAATTGGTCAACGTCTATCACCAAGTCCCTTCCAGACTTTTCAAAGTAAATCCTTGGAAGGCATTTTGTTAATATTCTGTTTGCATCAGCCATATCTTGAGGATAGGTATAGAACTGTTGACCTTTTGGAAACTGATTTTGGACTTGCCATTCTTCAAAGTCCCTCAAAAAAGTCTTATGAGACGGCATGCTGACTTCTTCAAACAAGGAATGGTCAAAAAATCGTATCAATCGATATAGACCATGGATCTCATCCGCAAAGCACTTATCAATCTTTTCATAGGGGAAGCCTCGTCTCTGATAAGCTTGGCATAAACTTTGTAAGGACGCGCTTAATGCAACTGCATCTTTTCTTGCCAAACTTATAAAATACCGAACAGAAAATTCTTCCATACCAGTTCGTTTTTTCTTCCCTAAAAACTGTTGTGCACGCAAGAGAGACTCGGATAATCTTTCTTCATCTTGATAATAAAGAGCGTATAAAATATTAATCACATTTTCTGGATAATAGATTCCTTTCAACAAGGGTAAATCTTTGGGGATGAATGATGGAATGACTGAAAAATCGTTACAAGCAAAAGAGGTAAACAAGCCTTTCAAAATCCCATCTGTGTAGATGGTTCCACTTGCCAACAAACCACCTCTCAACAACCCGGTTCTTCCTGTTTGCCATAGAGCGTTGTTTAACTGCTTATAATCCCCATCTAAAAACGCCGCATAATAGGCAAAATATTTAATATCATCTAGCAATAAGCTACTGTACAATTTTACTCTTAAAACCTTGTCAGACAATACTTTTGAATCGGTCAAATACTTTTCAAAAATTCTTTGGTTTGACTCTTCAAATTCCTTCCAATCTATCGGATCAGCACAATAACCCCAATCTTCCAAGTGATTTTCACGCATCTTTTGATATTCTTTTATATACTCTCTCATAACAATTTATTCCTCTAAACATTGTGCAAAAAAAGACTAGACAAGTCTAGCCTTTCATTTCAAATTAGAATTTTTTACGTTTACGAGCTGCTTCTGATTTACGTTTACGTTTTACAG